>NZ_JAQREZ010000034.1:0-48206 GCF_028598715.1 Pseudoalteromonas sp. GABNS16E | reverse complement strand
CCCTCAACTGAATCAATAGTCTAATTATATAAACATCAGTATATTAAGTGAACTAAATGTATAGATTAATAGATCATAAGCAGAACATACTTAGACCAAAAGGTGATCAGAGTTTTCACACAGTCTGGGCACTATTTAGTCACTCAACAACTTAAAATATTGATAATAATTGGCAAGATATTTTGCTTTAATGATTAGTTTTTTCGGCGGCCACAATGGCCACTAATATGGTTTAATACTAATCAAAGGCACATACGTACTTATTGCGCTGTTTGTGTGATTATAAACCCACTATGGCGCTTCGCCTTTCCATTAAAACTACATTGCGCCACACACCATTTAATTTACCTAGTTTCTCTCGATTTCCAACCGGCCTAAAACCATTGCGAGCATGTAAAGCAATACTATTAGTATTTTCAGGGAATATACTGGCTTGTAGCATCCATATACCGCTTTTTTCTGACTCATTAATGAGTGCTTTAAGCAGTGCCTGCCCCAAGCCTTTACCTTGGGCTTGGTTTGCAACATATACACTTACCTCGGCAACGCCCGAGTAAACCTCACGGCTAGAAACCGCAGATAACCCGGCCCAGCCAAGCACCTTTTCATCCTCAACTGCAACAAGACGACAACAGTTGAGCATAGAACTATTCCATTGCTCCCAATTTTTAGCTTTAGTTTGAAAAGTCGCGTTGCCGGTATCAATACCTTGCTGATAAATATTTTGAACGGCTAAAAAGTCGTTCTCTGCAAATGGCCTTATGATGGCTGTTACTCCAATTTGAAATTTGTTACGGCTTATAGCTAGAAATCAATTCATTGATTTTTCTTCTTACCGGTGACACTACATCTGACTGATTAGCTAAAATAACAACAATGAAGTCATCGTCTAAATGTATATCTAACCGCGCATCAACACCTAAATATGCACCGCCATGCCCTATAACTCGATTAGTATCGGTTCCACCGACTGAAAAACCATAACCATACCAAGGCGCTGAATTATACTGTGTTTTTTCACTATAAGCTGCTTGTGTTAACTCTTTATTTAATAATTTAAATTGTGTTAACGCCAAAGAAAAACGGTGTAAGTCCCCAACCGTCGAAAAACCTCCACCGGCAGGGCTGCCTTTAATAGCTCTGGTGTAAATACTATTCACCCAGCCGCTACTATGCATTCGCTTTAAATAACCCGTTGCTAGGTTATTGTTTACATCATCTAGTGCAAAGCTCCCCGAATTTTGCATACCCGCTTTTTTATAAATATGCTTATCTACATAACTGTAGTAAGACTCCTCAGTTACACTTTCAACTATAAGCCCAAGCATTAGCATTCCTGAATTACTGTATCGGTTTCGTGTGCCAGGTTTAAAAAGAAGAGGGGTACTTGCCACTAGGGGTTTATAAGCTGAAAGGTCTCGATATGCCTCTTTGTTGCTGGCATTAAATTCTTCATTAAAAAAGTTACCTAATCCTGATGTGTGCGTTAAAAGGTGCCTAACAGTAATTAAATCTGTATCGCCTTCAGGAAGCCAGCTTTTATCTACAAAGTTAACTAGCTTATCGTCGAGCTTGAGTTTGCCTTTTTCAATAAGTTGCAACGCCGCTATAGCGGTAAACATTTTATTCATAGAGCCTAAAGAAAACTTAGTCTCTAAATTATTTTTAACCTGCCACTCTTTGCTGGCATAACCTACCGCCTTTTGAAATAAAACATTTTGGCCTTTAGCGACTAATACAGCACCAGAAAACGCGTTGTTATTATCTAAGTTATCAATAAATTGCGCTAATTCTTGGCTAAAGCTTTTTGGGGTGAGTGAAGCATTTTTTATATTTTTTAACTCAACATCATTAAAACTGCTGTAGTTAATTTTGTGAGGAGGAGAACTTTGTTTATTTATAACAAGTTCATACTCAAAGTTATTATTTTGAGAAATAACACGTATACGATCATTATTATTTTTTTCTGGTAGGTACTCTAATACTTTTAGTTTTCCATAAGTATTTTTCTCGTTTAAAAACACTCCAACATAAGCATCAAGGCCGTAGGTCTCTATTCTACTCTGAGACATATTATTTGAGAGGTACTCAATAACTTCACTCTGAGAACCCTCGTTAAAAACAGTAATAAAATTTTGCGCTGTTTTTTCATTACCATGAGCCGAATAAGATAGGCAAAGTACAACTAAACCAGTAATAAGATGCTTCATAAAAATCCCTTTTTAATAATTAAAATTATAGCTTAATAATCGCTAACATATCGTCGTCATCCTCATCGAGGCCCACTTCCTCAAACCCGAAGCTTGAATAAAAGTTTTTAGCAACAGGATTTTGCGGGTTATAACAAATCTCGATTTGTTCAAGCTTAGAAATCGTTTTAATCTCTTCAATTGCCATAGCCAGTGCTTTGCGCCCAATGCCTTTATTTTGATGAGTTTGATCTACCATAAAGCGCCAAATAGAAACCTTTGCAGGGGTTTCTTGTACCCACATAAGAAAGCCAACTGGCAGAGCATTTAAGTAAATCGCTTTACAGGTATACCCGCTATTGTAGTGCGCCTCAACTAACGACCACATATTACACGCTACGTATTCTTCTTGCGTTTTAGTAACATCCAATTCGCATATGGCTTCATAGTTATCGGCGGTGATGTCTTCTAGTGACAGATTCATGTTTTTCCTTTAGAACAACTTTGTGCAATTAGTAAGCTATCAGTGTATGTACCTATAATCAATCAAATGAAGATATTGATTTTTATACACCCAATATTAGCCAAATTAATAATCTACAAGTCTATTTAAAACAAAAAGGCCGCAGTAAATAAATACTGCGGCCTTTGTTTTTAGCTAAACTTTTTTAAATTAGCTACGTTTAATAAGCGCCTGCGCTGTAAATAAGCTCGTAGCTGTGGCTGTAAATCTCAAGGATGTTACCAAATGGGTCTTCCATGTAGATCATGCGGTACGGCTTTTCGCCAGGGTAGTAGTAACGTGGCTCTGGCATACGTTTTTTACCGCCAGCTTCTACAATACGCTCCGCTAAGCCTTCAACATCTGGGTCTTGTACACAGAAATGAAAGATACCGGTTTTCCAGTATTCAAAGTTGTCTTTAGGGTTTTCTTGGTTTTTAAATTCGAAAATTTCGACACCAATACGGTCGCCTGTTGAAAGGTGCGCTATTTTAAATTTTTCCCAATTTGGGCCAAATACATCGGTACACATTTCGCCAATGGGGCTGTTATCTTCAGTGATCACGGTAGGCTCCATTATGGTGTACCAGCCCATCACCTTAGTGTAAAACTCGACTGCTTTTTCAACGTCGGGAACCGAAATACCAATGTGCGAAAAACTACGTGGATATGTATGACTCATAATGCTCCCTCTTTAACTTGTGACTTATCTTGTGGCTAGTTGATGGAGTTAGTTTACGAATCGACTAACATTAAGTAAAATTATCATTAATCATCGTTTTGAGTACGTTTTGTAATGATAAATCCAACATGGTTAAATACGTTTTGTACTTTGGTTGAGGTAAATCATTTTACCCAAACCGCCGAGCGTCTTTTTATGACCCAATCGGGCGTAAGTCAGCACATTAAAAAGCTAGAGCAGCAAGTAAACTGCGCGCTATTAGAGCGCCACGGCAAACAATTTACCCTTACCGTGCATGGGCAAAACTTGTATCAGCAAGGCAGTTTGTTATTAAAAGAATGGCAATTTTTAGAACAACAATTAAAAGATGACTCGCCTTACAGCGGCCTAGTAAAAATACAATCGCCTGGTAGTTGTGGGCTACAATTTTATAGCCAATTATTAGCATTACAGGCTGAGCATACCGAGCTTAATATTGATTATCGCTTTGCACCTAATACCAGTGTAGAGCAAGCGGTGGCAAACCACAGTGCCGACATAGGCTTTTTAACCCAAGCCCCCACGCTTAGCGAAGTTACCAGCCACAAAATTGGCCAAGAAGCTTTATTATTAGTAACCCCCACACATATTAAAAACCCAACATGGGAGGTTTTATGTGAGCTTGGCTTTATTGGCCATCCCGATGCAAAACACCACGCGCAGCTATTACTTAGCGAAAACTACAGCGAGTTTGAGCATGTTGATCAAATTAAGCGCACGGGGTTTTCTAACCAAATAAGTTTAATACTGGAGCCGGTCAGTTTAGGGCTAGGTTTTACGGTTTTACCTGCGCATGCTGTTAGCGCATTTAATAAACCTGCGCTTATTAAAACGCACCATTTAGCTAATCCGATTAGTGAAAATATTTATGTATGCCATCACCGAAATAGGCCAATGGCAAAGCGCATGAACACAGTAATTGAAGCAATAAAGGCCGGCTAGGGCGCGTGTAACTGCGCCCGTAAAGCCCCTTTACAGTTTATGCTGTGCGCTTAGGCTTTTGCTTAATAGCGAATATGGTTTGCTTAGCTTGCAAATACACTTTGTGCACTGCAAAGGTTAATAAGCTCATAAGTACCATTAAGCACAACGTTGGCCAAAACGACTGGGTATGATAACCAAACACGCCCATAAGCCAGCAAATTAGCACCCATTGAATAATGTAAAGGGCCGTTACATGTTTGCTCGCATATAAAAGAGCGCGTGTAATAAGGCCATTAAATTTATTGGCAATGGCATATTCTATTAAGGCTAATGCACATAAATTTAAACCCACTAAATAAATAATACCGCCGCCATTTAAGTGAAAAAAGTTGCCAAACTGGCCTTTAAAATCAATAAATAACCACACTGAACCAATCACTAATAATGCGGCCCCTAACTTTGCACACACATTAAATAAATACGCTGCATTATGTTGGCTATTTATATATACACGCCCAAGCACATACCCCGTTAATATAGCGCTTACCCACGGAAATACCGGAAAATAAACTTGGTAGTTATTAGCAAAAAACAAATCGCTAATGTAAGGCGAAAGCGCAAACTGCTGCCCCCTAACAAACTGGCTTACAAGTGCAATAGCCATGGCTAAACATGCAATCCATGGGGTTTTCCAGCGGGCAATATTAAGCGCGCCAAACAGCACTAAGCTCACCCCAGCAAGTTGTAAAATATCACCGGTTAACACCATAAATTGTAACTGCCCAGCACTGAGCGGGCTTTGCCAGCCATAGGCATTTATAAATGCCTCGGGCATGGTATTAAATACCTCAATGGGTAGCCAAAACTTTGCCACATTCATCAAATACGCAAGGAGTAAAAGCTGTATACCACGCTTAATTAATAACATGGGGGTTTGCCTGCGCGAAAGCGCCATAGACAGCCCCATTGCCACCAAAAACGAGGCTGTGCCTTTGCCAAGTATATGAATAACAGCACCAAATAGGTTCTCACTTTGAAGCGTTGTGCTCGAGTACATCCATAGGGTGTGTACCAAAATCATAATAAAAACGCTCGCACCTCGGGCAAGGTCTATCGTTTTAAGACGTGTGTTCATTGGTTTTAATATCCTTTTTAGGGCAGGTTTGGCATTTGCTGTAACCAGCTAAATAATAACGACAGCACGTTAAGCGATCGGCCGTTAATTTAAATGGGCTGTTTAAATTAAAGTGATTGCTGATTAAATTGTGTAGCTGTTGATGGCAATGTGTAGTGTGATCAGCGCTTGCTAAATTTAAGCTATGTGCGCGCTCAAATGCACTGTTAAGGGTGTCGATTAATAAGCGCCCTTGCTCTTTTTCACCCAGCGCATAATCTGTATTGATCCACTTACCTACACAGCTAATAAACTCAATAAGTGCAGTGTTTTGCTCGGCTTTACTTAATATAGGCGCACCGCTGAGGTTAAACCCTCGGCTATAAGCGCCATTAATTTTAAGCTGTAATTGCATGGGACTATGCGCGTTGTGTTTACACGTATACCAATAACAATAGGCATAAATAGTTTGCCAACAAAGCTGCAAATATAAATGCCGACTAATAAATTGCCCAGGCGCATGTGGGTAGTGCGCCTTGCAATGAATCGCTAATGTGCGCACTAAATCTAAGCTTGGATGAGCCGCAGTAGCTGGCTCATTTGGGCAAAATAAAAAGTACGCAAGGGTTACAGGCTTAGCCATACAACTTTGCCGATACCGGGTTATTTAAACTTCCGGCAAACTGTAAACTGCCTGCTGGGTCGGTTAAATCAACCATTTGTTTATTATTTCCAAGCTGCAAGCGGTTTAAGCAAGAGTGTGCAAATTCATCACTAAAAAAGTCATACTCTTTAAAACGCGCATTTAAGGCAGGGTTAGCCTGTTGATACGCTTTAACACTTTGCGCAACGCCGTGCCAAAAGTCGTGCTCGGTAATGCGCTCTTCTCTTACTAAAATAGCCACTAGGTATCTAAAAAAGCAGTCAAATACATCGGTAAATATGCTCAGTAATTCAAGCTCTTTTGGCATAGCAATATGAATACGCGAAACCTCATCAGGTAAAGGTTCAGTGCTATTAAGCAGCGCGACTTCTTCGCCTATGTCTTTCATGTAAGCGCCCACAGGGACTGAATTTTTAAGTTTTAAAATAAGGTTTTCGCCGTGCGGCATAAACACTAATTTATGGGCATAAAAACAATGCACTAACGGAATAAGATAGGCGTTAAAATAGTGTTGCAGCCAAGCATGTGTGCTTAAACCACTTTGATCTATTAATGCACCTGCCATACTTTTACCGTCGTTATCTAGGTGCAGTAGTGCGGCCATGGTGGTGAGCTGCTCATTATTTTGTAAGTTATGGTTTGGGTTTTCGCGCCATAAACAGGCAAACATTTTACGATACGGTGTATCGCCCAATGCGCTTTGCTCAAAGGTATGATGCGCATACCCTAAGGTGGCGTACTCTCTTAGTGCAGTAAAATTGCACGCACTGAGCGCGGGGTCGTAGTTTACTTTATTAAATACCCAATCATTTATAGCCGGGGTTACCGCCATATAAGCGCGCGAAAGCCCGCGCATAAAACCCATATTTAAAATAGACAGCGCCACTTTTAAATACGGCTTATGCGGGTGTGAGCAGTTATATAACGTGCGAATAGATTGTTGCGCTTGATATAAATCGTCGCCTTCACCTAAATACACTAAACGGTTATTGGCAAACTCGTTGGCAAACACCACACTTAATTTATGTTGGTATTGCCACGGGTGGGCAGGCATAAATAGGTAGTCGTCGGGGTTTAGGTTTTGCGTTTTTAGCGCTTTGTTAAACGCATTACGAGTGGTTAAATCAAGCTCGCCACTAATATGGCTTGGGTAATCACTAAAGTATTCACTATAAGCAAAATCACATACTGTTTTGTGCGCCGCTAACCACAGCACTTTAAACGGTTTACCCACCTCTGGCGCATAGCGTAAAAAGTCGCTTTTGCTAAAACCAATTCGGCCATTATTAGCCACAAACGCAGGGTGGCCTTCGCTCATTGCAGCCTCTATTTGTTGCAGCCCTAATTGCGCAAGTTCGGCTGCGCTAAGGGTGTTGTTTTCGCGTTTATAACAGGCACTGGCAAGTGTGGCGTTAAGCTCTTCAAGGTAGGTGGCTAAACGCTCGCCAGTTAAACCCAGCGCAGGGCCTTGCACGCTAAAAAAGTGCAGTACATCAAGCTCTGCTTGCTCGTTGTTAAGGTTATAAAAGCATAAGCTTGGCTCGTCTATATCTATGTGATTAAGCGCCATAGCACGGCCATTAAATATAAAATAACCCCCTTCAATATTTACTTTAAAACCTTGTGGGGTTTGCTCTGCAACCAATAAGCGCTCGTGTACCAGTTCGCTAATGGCTTTACTTTGTAAGTGCCTGTTAGCCCACTGCCAGTGGTCAAACTTTACATAGTCGGTGTTTATTGGCGTTTGCGCTTTGTGATGTAAATTAACGTGCGTTTCAAATGCAGCTTTATTACAAAATCCAAGGTAGGCGTTTTTATCACCAAGGGTTATTTGCTTAGTATGCACAAAGCCTAAACGCTTATTTAAGCTATGAATTTTACTATTGGCAATATCGGGCTCTACTACTACGCGTGCATCGGCATTATGAGTAAAAATACTGTGCAATACGCACTGCATTATTTCAAAACTAAAATGGCGTTTAGGCTGTGTATTTGGGGCAAGTAAAATATGCATGCCGGTATCGTTTGGCATTACCTCATAGGCAGCTGCGAGTAGCTTGTCGTGCTTTGGGCTGTAAAGCTCAACTAAGGCAAGCAGCTCATTATTTTGCTCAATAACATAGGCATGATGGTGCGGGTTGTTAATTATATCTTGGTAGGCGCTGCACATTTGCTCGGGGGTGTGTTTACTCATACCCCAAAAATGGGCGTAAGGTAGTGTAAGCCACTGGCAAATTATGGGCATATCGCTTTGCTGTAGTAACCGCATAGTCACATTACCTGTGTGTTGTAACGTGGTTACAAAAGATGAAAAATACATAAAAACTCCTAAATCTTTTTAATTATTAAGTGGCTGTGTGTGCAGCTTGGCCAACAAATTTAACGCGCCATAGCAAAATAGCGCCAAGGCTTGCAAAGCCAATGGCAGCAAAGTAAAAAGGCACGGTGGTATTAAAATATTCCACACTCATACCCACTAATAACGACGCTAAAATAACGCCAATATTTTGCGCAACATGCACTTTGGCAAAATCACTGCCGTAGTGAGCAGGCTCGCTTTTAGCAAATAGCATCACTTCTAATAAAACCATGACCTGAAATAGCGCTATACCGTATAAAACGCGAGAGCTGACAACTAACCACACCGACTCTTGCGCCTGTAAATAAAGCCCAATAGCGCCAAAAATAAGAGCACACAACAATGTACTGGTGCGGCTAAGCGTAGGAAAAGGTAAGTGCTGCCTAAAGTGGTTAAACAACAGCATAAGTAGGGCTGCAAAAGCAGGAATGGCGTACACAAGCGCACTTTGGAATGCACTGCTTTGTGCGCTCATTCCTTGCCAATGGGTAGTAAAAAACGGCCTAATTAAAAACGCACTAAAGTAAACAACCACGCTTATAAAGCAAAATTGCCAAATAAAATACGGTGTACGAGTACGTGGTTTTTCGCTTTCAATCGCTTGCTGATAAATACCTAACTTTAAGCTCACCATTAAATAGGCGCACAGCAGCACTTGTATAACATCGCCCGCAGCACTTAATAACAATGCATAACGCGGTGCATTTATACTAAAAAAGTACCCGCCCACTAACGCGCCGCCAATAGCACCAAAGTGCATAAGTACCGAAAACAAGCCAATAATAGAAAGATGCTTACTTTGCTGCTCTAAACGCAGTGCAAACGGGTAAATAAGCAGGTAACTGGCTTTAAGCACCAACATAAGCTGATAATAAAACCAAAATTCCCACACGTTAGTTGCAAAATAACAAAGCAAACCAAAGCAGGCGGCAATCACTTGCGTTACAAGCCAAAGAGCCAGCTCGTGGTATTTTTTGGCAACCTTTGCCCACAGGGGCAGCGCGAGCATAACGGTAATACAACAGTTAGCTACGAATACCCCAATAAGTGTGGGGTTACTTACAGAAAATTCGCTGGCAAAAAATTGCGGATAAAACGGCAGTAATAAGGTGTCGCACACTACCGAAATAACCGTAAGCAAAATAAGCGCTAAACGTAAACTCATGCGGCGTTACTCTTTTGCTGTGAATGGGTTTCTACATCGCTTAAATCAAAACACTGAAAAGCAATTTTTTGCTCAACCTGATACGGCGCATAACCGAGTATTTCGCGCAAAATTATACTGTTGCGATAACACGCCATGCCTAAATCGGGGGTTACAAAGCCATGGGTGTGCTGCTCTGCATTTTGTACAAATATACGTTTTTGTTCGCTATCTATTGCATACTCGCGGCTAACTAAGTAGCGGCCTTGTTCATCTTCTGGGAGTTGCTGTGCAATGGGGTTTAAAAAAGCAGGGCGCTTGTATTTAAAGCCTGTGGCACAAATTAAGTAATCGGTTTGTATTTCAAAGGCTTCATTTAGCTCTTGATGATAAAACTCAGTGACTAAGCGACCAGCACTTTTACGTGTATTAGTAAGCTTGCTGTTAGTTTTAAATGTGGTAGATATGGGTCCATCTAGGCTTTGCGCGTAAAGGGTGTCAAAAATGTCATTAATTAAATCGCCATTAATGCCTTTAAATAAGTTTTTTTGATTTTGATTAAGCCAATCTCGTTGCTCGGTTTTTAAATTATAAAAGTAATCAACATACTCAGGAGAGGTCATCTCAAGGGTGAGTTTAGTGTATTCCAGCGGAAAATAACGAGGCGATCGCGCAATCCAATCTAGCTGCAAACCTTGTGGCACGGCTTGTTGTAATAAGGTGTGATAAATTTCAGCCGCACTTTGCCCAGCTCCTACAACCGTAACGCGTTTAGCCGCTTTTAGCTCATCAAGGCGGTGGCAAAAATCGCTACTGTGCAGTACGTTATTTGAATTACTTTGCACTGCGCAATCAGGAATATATGGGGCAGGGCCGGTGCCAAGCACTATGTGGCGTGTAACATAGTGTTGCTCCCCATTAGGGGTTTTACAGGTAACGGTATAGCACTCACTTTGCTGGCAAAACTCAACCTTAGTTACACTTTGCTCAAAGCTTACGTTACTAAGTTGCGAGCACACCCACTGGCAATAGAGATTGTACTCTTTACGCAGTAAAAAAAAACTCTCGCGAATATAAAATGGGTATAAGCGGTTATTAAGCTTGGCATAATTTAAAAAGCTGTACTTGCTGGTAGGGTCTGCAAGAGTCACCAAGTCAGACATAAACGGCGTTTGTAAAGTAACACCTTCTAGCATCATGCCGGGGTGCCAATCAAATTGGCTACGCTGCTCTAAAAATAAGCTTTTCACGCCCTCCAGTGGCTCACTTAAACACGCTAACGACAAATTAAATGGGCCAAGGCCAATGGCTATAAAGTCATAAGGTTGGTTACTCATTATTTTTGCTCCTTGTACGTTTTCCACGCAATAGTGCTAATTTGTTCAAGCACGGCGCGCACATCGCTCAATTGGCACTGGGCATTAAGTAACGTAAATTTAAGGTAATGACGGCCGTTAATTTTGGTACGCGCAATCATGGCTTCACCAGTATTTAAGAATGTTTGGCGTACGTGCAGGTTTAGGGTGTCGAGTAAATCGGGGTTATGTTTTAGCTCCTCTGGCGCAAAGCGAAATACCAGCGCGCTGAGCTCTGGGTAATTTATAACTTCAAAATCAGGGTGGTCATTAAGTACAATGTGGGTTTGACGAGCAAGGCCAATTACTTTATCAAACGCTCGCCCAAGTGGCGCCTCGCCCATGGTGCGAAGTGTTAACCACAGTTTTAAGGCATCAAAACGGCGTGTGGTTTGTAAGCTTTTATCAACTAAATTTGGCGTGCCATTGCCAGCCTCAGCAAGCGGGTTTAGATAGTCGGCGTAAAGGGTAATATGGCTAAAGTAGCGTTTGTCACTTAATAAAAAAGCACTGCAGCTAACCGGCTGCATAAACGATTTATGGTAATCAATAGTAATTGAATCTACGAGCTCTATACCGTTTAAGGCACTTCGGTGATGCTCGCTTACCAATAAACCACCGCCGTATGCGCCGTCAACATGGCACCAAAGCTGCTCTTTTTTAGCAAGTTTTGCTATGTCTTCAACAGGGTCAATTGAGCCAAAATCGGTTGTACCTGCGGTAATTACCACAGCGATAGGTAAATCGCCCTTGGCTTTAGAATCCGCAATTGCGTGGTTAAGTGCGTCCATATCCATTTGCATTTTATTGTTTGTAGCCACGGGCACTACCGCGTTATAGCCAAGGCCCAGTAATGCCGCTGCCTTTTGAATACTAAAATGCGCAACCTCAGAGCAATAAATACGAAAACGAGAGGCTACTTCAGGCAAGCCTTGCAGTTTTACTTCATGATTAGGTGCATAGCGGCTCACTGCGACTTCGCGAGCAACAAGCATGGCCATTAAGTTCGATTGCGTACCACCACTGGTAAAAACACCATCAGCAGTGCTAGGTAATTTTGCTTTTTCACAGCTCCAATCTATTAATTTTTGTTCAATAAGGGTCGCGCCAGCGCTTTGATCCCAGGTGTCTACCGACGTATTGATTGCGCCAATGATGTGCTCTGCTACAACTGCAGGGTACGTAACGGGGCAATTTAAATGCGCCATATAACGCGGATGATGAAAATACACAGCGTGATCTAAATACACACTTTTAAGCTCGTTTAATACGGCAGGAAAATCAGCAAGAGGGTTGGCTAAATCTACATCATTTACAGTGGCGGCAAGTGTATTAACAGACACGCCAGAAAACGGCTTTTGCGCTTTAGCCATAGCTTGTTGTACAGCCGAAAGCCCCTGCAACGACGCTATTTGGTAGTTAATAAACTGATCGAGATTAAATTGAGGAGGTAACCCGTTTTGCTCAAATAATGCTTTATTTTCGACAGGGCTAAGCTGCGCCGATTGTAATTGTGACATATTCGCTCCTTGGTTGTACTTATATTGGGGCTGAGGATCTTAATGGTAACAATTTGCATTTACAATAATGATTAAGGGTTAGATATAGGTTTATTTTCGCAATTAGGAGTGACTGATTAGTTATAAGGAATTACTTTAAAAACTAACAAAGTATAAAATGAGCTAAGAGAAGGTGCCAAAATGCGTGCTAAATAATGACAGTTTGTAAAATAGTACGATGGTTGAAATATAAGAGATGAGAGAGGGTAGTAAAAAGCTAACGTATTATAAGTGGGCAGTACCACTATAAGAAGTAAGCCCCCTTTACAACTCGGTTAAACCTTAAGTGCTAAAGAGAGATATAAAAGTAAAAATGCAGCTTAATTGATATCTTCAAGCTTATTTTTTAAATCCACTAGATCGGTGGCTACGGTGGTTGGCTGAATTTCCCACGGATCAAAAATAGAATCCTCAGAGCGTTTTATCCATGCTCCGCGCATACCATGTGAAATAGCGCCGGTAATATCAAACGGGTTACTCGAAATAAGCCACGTGTTTGCGCCCGTTGAATTGGTCTCGCGTAAGAAATGGCTGTAAACACCTGGGTTTGGCTTAAATGTTTTCATATCGTCGGCACTTACTACACCTTCAAAAAGCTCACTAATACCTGCAGTTTCGAGCAATTTATTAACCGCGTCCGCAGCGCCATTAGAAAATGCAAACAATCGGTAATTTTGCGCTTTAAGTTGCTCAAGGCCTTTTTTAACATCGTCAAAGGCCGGTAAAATTTTATACTGATCAAGCAATTGCTGCTTCTGATCGTCACTAAGCTGCGTTTTATGCGCTAAACACGCGTAATCGAGGGCATGTTTGGTACATAACGAAAACGGTATATAGTTTTGCATCAACCCACGCCTAAACGAATACTCTAATTGTTTTTCGCGCCATGTATTTGAAAAGTTTTGCGCGTTATTGCCTATCATATCTTCAAGTAAAGACAGCACGCCGTGAGTGTTTATAAGCGCACCGTATACGTCAAATGCGAGTGTGGTTGCCATGTTTGCTCCCAATAATTTTAAGATACTTGTAAGTTAGTCGTTTTGAGCTTAACTTACTTTGAACGATTGCTCAAATTAATAAAGTTTACAACACGATTGCAGCGCCTATTATTTAAAAACGATACAAATTAAAGGACTAAATAACATAGTATGAAAATATATTTTTTAATTTACGACAAAGTTGAAGAGCTGGATTTAGTTGGTTCTTGGGAACTAATAGGCCTGCTGGCAGAAAAGGGGCTATGTGAAAAACCCAAATTAATATCGCTAAATTCTATGACTCCCTCAGGTGAGCACGGCATGCGTTTTAGTGCCGATTATCCTTTTACTGACCCAGTGCAGCTCGATGTATTATTTGTACCTGGCGGTAGTGGTGCACGTATAGCAATGGAAGACCTTGACGTTATTAATTATCTTAAAAAAACAGCTGAAAACTGCCACAGTGTTTTATCTATTTGCACTGGTATGTATTTAATGCAAAAAGCGGGGCTATTTAAGCATTAAAAAGTAACCACCCACTGGGCTTTTCTAGATCACCTTAAAAAAGATAACACTGTAACCGTAGTTGAAGAACGCTTTGTAAAAGATGGCAATATTTGGTCTTGTGCGGGTGTGTCAGCAGGTATGGATATGTGCCTTGCTTTTATTGCCGATTACTTTGGTGAAGATGTTGCCTCCACCATACAGTTAGACGCAGAATACTATCCGTCACCAATTATTTATGGTGACGCGCATAAAAATAGCGCCACATCTAATTACATTAAAAAGCTGCGTTAAAGCCCACTTTATAACTTTATGTTGGGCTTTGCTGCTCTTAACCCAACATACGCTTTGTAAACCCCCATTACACTTTGATTAAAAAACCAAAGGCGCTTGCACTGTACTAATTAAAATTAATAAAACTTATAGGTATCAAGCGCTAAAATATCCATTTCAATATCACTAAAGAGTTTTTCAACTTGCTTGCCGCCTGCGCCCAAAGCAGCAAAGAGTGGTAAAAAATGCTCTTGGGTAGGGTGGTTAAATAACACATGGGGTGCATCGGCTAAGTAATTTAAAAGTGCGGGTGTGTCTTGCGCTAAAAGCGCGTGTTCAACCCATTGGGTAAACGCTTTTACCATTTGTACACGGTTAGGTGTAGCAGGGGTTTTAAACACTTCTCGTAGGTTGTGGCTAATGCCGCCAGAGCCAATAATTAATATATTATCGTCACGAAGTGGGGCAAGTAACTGCCCATATTCATACATGGCTTTTGCGCCTAATTGAGTATTTATAGACACTTGTACAATAGGAATATTTGCCTGCGGGTACATTAAGCGCAGTGGTATCCATACACCATGATCCCAGCCTTGGCGTTCATCAAGTATTGCTGTAATGCCTTTATTTTTAAATAGCGTTGCAATATTGCCCGCAATCTCAGGATGTCCTGGAGCTGGGTATTTAATGTTATACATATGCGCAGGAAAATTGTAAAAGTCATGAATGGTTTCAGGCGCTTGCCCTGCGGTTATTACAATATTATGAGCCACTTCATCGTAGGCCATATCAAAGTGCGCCGAAAAAATAACAATAGCGCGTGGCGTGTTGAGTGACTTGCCAAGCGCTTTTAAAAAATCAGACGTTGGCGATTGCTGTACGGCCATAATAGGTGAACCGTGAGAGATAAATAGTGCAGGTTGAGCCATGGTAATACCTAAGGGTTTTATTAATATCCCCTTATTTTATTGGCTTTTATTTTGTTAATAAATAAAGCGCCCATTGAGATATTATAAATACAGTATTGTTAAACTGATTTTTATTTACCCCCTCGTTAAAAAGCCGATGCGTAAACATCGGCTTTTAAATTAACACTAAATAAGCAATAAAGGCGTGTTAGTAGTTAATTGCGCCACCATCAACGTTAATACATTGTCCGGTCATAAAATCGCTGTCTTCACTGGCTAAAAAGTAAATAGGGCCAAGTAAGTCTTCAGGCTCCATTGCACGTTTTATTACTCGTGAGCCTAGTGTGCTATTTTTAGCTTTATCAAACTGTGCGTTATTTTTAACGCCTTCGCTTTCGGTTAAGCCAACTTATAGGCAGTTAACTAAAATATTATCGTTAGCAAGCTCAGTGGCCAACGCACGTGTTTGCCCAACAACCGCGCCTTTAGATGCCACATAATGGCAAAACATAGGTGCACCGCGTAAAAATGTACCCGATGCAATGTTAATAATTTTACCGCGACCTAATTTACGCATGCTAGGCAACACTGCTTTGGTACACTGAAAAGGCCCGCGGGCATTTACGCGCATAACTAAATCCCATTCGTCTTCAGATATTTCCCAAAATGGCTTAAGCTCAAGCGCAGCAAATATAGCGGCATTGTTAACTAATATTTCAACCGGGCCAAATTCAGCTTCGGTTTGTTTTACCATGGCATCTAACGATTCACTATTCGTTACATCTACTTTGCAGCCTATTGCTTGGCCGCCAGCGGCAATAATTTCAGCTACGGCTGCGCTTGGGTCGGCTAAATCAGCAAGCACAACTTTAGCGCCTTGTTGAGCTAAACCTTTTGCATAAGCAGCGCCAATACCTTGTGCTGCACCAGTAACGATGGCTACTTTGTTGTTTAATCTTTTCATGGCTTTATCTCTTAGTCATTAATAAAAATATAAGCGTGCTTATTCACGTACAGCGATACTGCATTATTAATAAATCCGACTTGGCGTTAGAATGGATAAAAAGAAGCGTGATTGCTGCAGTAGCACGTATTAACTCCATTTTGTTGTAAATAAATAGTTATTTACGCAAAAAAATGTGTTTATAACGCTATAAAAACTCACTAACTGTGCAAAAATGCGATGTGTGGGCTTCAACTGTTTTTATAAACATAATTAATACGATCTTTATTTAAAAATTATAAACAAGGCATTGCTAATAATGGATAAGCTAACCACCATGAAGACTTTTGTAAGTGTTGTACAAGAGGGGTCTTTTTCTAAAGCTGCCGATAAGCTCGATATATCGCCGCAACTTGTGAGCAAGTATGTGTCTGCGCTAGAAGAGGGGCTTGCTACCCGATTACTACACCGCACCACGCGCAAAGTAAGCACTACCGAGGCGGGAGATCACTATTTTACCCGCTGCTTACAGGTGCTAGACGATATAGACGACATGGAAAATTCGCTCGATAACCTAAACGAAAATGTCTCTGGTGTGCTCAGTATTAGTGCCCCTATGTCGTTTGGGGTTAAGCACTTAGCACCGCTATTGGTTGAGTTTCAAAAGCGCTATCCAAATTTAAAATTAGATCTAAACCTTACCGACCAGTTTGTTGATATTGTTGAGCAAGGTATTGATATAGCGCTGCGCATTGGGGTTTTAAAAAGCTCATCACTTATTGCTAAAAAAATAGCGCCTATTAGGTTAGCGGTGTTTGCCTCTCCTTCTTATTTAGCGCAGCACGGCACGCCTACTACCTTAGAAGAGCTGCAATCGCATAACTATTTACGCTACGCACACACCGAGCCCACCAAAAAACTACGGGGAGCGAACGAGCTTAAAAACGAGTTAAAGCTTGAAAGTAACCTAGTTGCTAACAATGGCGACCTGCTACTCAATGCCGCTATAGCAGGTGGCGGTATTGCCATGCAGCCAACATTTATAGCTGGTGAGGCGCTGGCACAGGGTAAAGTAGTACGTATATTAAAAGACTACGAGCCTGAGCCAATAGGGCTTTATATGGTGTACGCAAACAGGCAGTTTTTACCCAGTAAAGTGCGCGCGTTTGTTGATTTTGCGAGCAATTATTACACCGATACACCTTATTGGGATTTAGGAGAGTGAGATGTCAATCACCAACCAATTAGCGCTATTTGTTGATGTAGTACAGCAAGGCTCATTTGCAAAAGCCGCGGCCCTGCACGATATGGACAACTCATCGCTTTCAAAGCAAATTAAAAAGCTAGAAAGCAGTTTAGGTATACAGTTACTTAATCGCTCTACGCGCTCGTTTTCGCTTACCTCCGCAGGAGAGGAAATACTCCAGCAAGCGCATATTTTAATTGATACGCTCAGTGATATTCATAGCATTGCCGACTCCTACCAAGCAAAACCTAAAGGTATTTTGCGTATTACCTCGGGCATGTTTTTTGGGCAGCAGTATGTGCAGCCGGCCATTAATTTATTTATGCAAAAGTACCCTGAGGTAAAAATAACCCTCATGCTTGATGATAAGCGCAACGATATTATTGCCGACCATTACGATTTAGCATTTAGAATTGGCAAATTGAATGACTCCAATCTAATGGCAAAAAAAATATCTGATATGCACTTTGCTTTGGTTGCCTCTAATGACTTTATTGCACGCCATGGTATGCCAAGCACACCTGAAGAACTTATCGCCTTACCTGCGGTGGTTTATGGCAATGGCGATGTAAGCCTAGATCAAATAAAATTAAGCACCCAACCTCATGGTGATGAATACAAAACTCATAAAATGAAAGGCAACTATAAGGTAAGCGATGTACGCGCCATGCTTGATGCCACAAAAGCGGGTTTAGGGTATGTGATGCTAGATTTATTTAACCTAGAAAAACCCATAGACGAAATGGGGCTAGTGCCGCTATTAACTAATTATAAGCTTAGCGCATCGGGCGCCGGTATTTACGCGCTGTATCCTCACCGTAAACAAACACCACTGGTGAGCGAATTTATAAAAACTGTACAAGAGTATATTGGCAGCCCTGCATTTTGGGTAAAACATATTCCTAATTACAACAAGTTATATAAATAATAGCCACAAAAAAGCCCCGTTAGGGCTTGGGTATACTCAAAAAAACTATATTAGCTAAAGGCCTTAAAAGCCTTCTAACACCACTTTACCTTTAGCGGTTTGCGATTCAAGGTGCTGATGCGCTTTGCGTAAATTGGCTGCATTAATTTTACCTAAGTGCTCACCTACCGTAGTTTTAATTTGCCCTTGGTCAATCATAGTGGCTACGTTATTTAAAATAACGTGTTGCTCTTGCATGTCGTCGGTTTTAAATAACGAGCGAGTAAACATAAGCTCCCAATGTACCGACACGCTTTTGTTTTTAAATGGCACAATATTAAGTGTTTCAGGGTCATCAATAAGGGCAAATTGACCTTGTGGCTTCACTACTTTTTCAATTTCAGGTAAGTGCTGCTCTGTATTGTTTAAGCTAACAACGTAATCCACTTCGCTTAAGTTTTTAGCTGCAAATTCTTCACTTAACGGGTTACGGTGATTAACAATAGTGTCGGCACCTAAATCTTCTAACCACGATATTGTTTCAGCACGAGAAGCACTGGCAATAATATTTAATTTAGTGCGCTGCTTTAATAGCTGCACCATTATTGAGCCCACACCACCGGCGGCACCAATAACTAAAATGCTTTTAGAATCATCGTTTTTAGCTACGTTTAAACGGTCAAACAATAATTCCCACGCAGTAATGCTGGTAAGCGGCAATGCTGCGGCTTCGCCATACGAAAGCGAACTTGGCATATGGCCAACAATACGCTCGTCAACTAACTGAAACTGCGCGTTACTGCCTGAGCGCGTAATGTCGCCTGCGTACCATACTTTGTCGCCTGGCTTAAAAAGCGATACGTTTTCGCCAACCGATTTAACAACCCCAGTTGCATCCCAACCAATTACTTTATACTCGCCCTCAGCTGCTGGCATTGCTTGGCGAATTTTAAAATCAACCGGGTTAACCGATACCGCTTTAACTTCTACTAAAATATCGTGGCCGTGTGCTGTTGGCGTTTCAAGTTCAATGTCTTGTAATGATAATTCGTTTTCGATAGGTAAACTTTTTTGATATCCAATTGCTTTCATGGGAGTTGCCTCGTTAGCTAGTTAATACTCTGTGTTGATGACGCTATTTTGGCCTTATCAAGAGTATTAAAAAAGAGACAAAACACCCAATTATTATGGAAATAAAACTCCATAATAAAATAGGTAAATAATTAAAATTCAATTGCACATAGCTGTTATCGTTTTAAATTAATAATACCTTATTAACTGTAACGGGGGTTTACAGTTAGGTTATATTTAGCTCAGTTAATTTATTCCACGCACTTTCGCCACCGGGGTGCAAAGCCGCATGATACCTATACGCATAGTAAGTTATTGGCACGCAATGGTGCTCATTCCCTACAACTACCAAGGTATTATTTTTAAGCTCGTTCGATATAACGTAGTCGGGCAGCCAGGCAATACCATTGCCCGCTACAGCGTGCACTTTTAAAAGCTCAGTCATGGATGAAACAAACACCTTTTTAAGCTTAGCGCCCGATATAATAGGCTCTAACTGCCGCCCCATGTAGGAGTCGAGGCTGTAGGCTAAATGCGGTATAGGCGCTGCGCTTTCTAGGTTATATAAGGCTTTACCTTGCTCGTCACAGGCGCTAACAGGTAATAACTTAGCATTACCTATTTTTTGATGACTAAACGGCGGCAGTTTAAGGCGTTCGTTATCAAAGGCAATAAGTAAGTCGCATTCACCTTGCTCTAGCGCTTCGGTGGCTTTATCTACGTCTATAGCCTCTAAATTAAGTACAATGTCGCGCTCATCTTGCGTTTGAAAGTTAGCGAGTTGTAAGGTTAAAAAACTCGCTAAAGAATGTGCGGCTGCAACCTTTACAGAATAATTTTGCTGCACCGATAACTCCTCAAGCATGCTAACCGAGGTATTCATTTGGTTAACTAAATTACGCGCCGTTATATGAAATATTTTACCGCTTGGGGTAAGGGTTATAGGCAAGTTTTCTCGGTCGATTAGGGCTGCGCCAAGGGCGTCTTCAAGGGCTTTTATACGCCGACTAAATGCAGGTTGCGTAATATGCCTAAGCTTTGCCGCTTGCGAAAAGCTTTTTGTGTGCGAGAGCGTTAAAAAATCTTCTAACCATTTACTTTCAATATTCATAGCGACCACTTAGTTATGCAATTTGTGCATGGATGTTAAAATAATAGCATTATTCAAACTAAATAAAACACTATAAATTAAGCCTATAAACTCAATAACCGGAATGCAATCATGCTTAGAACTCTTGGCGTATTAGGTGGAATGGGGCCTTTGGCTACCGCCTCATTTATGAATCAGGTAATTGCGCTATCGCCCGCTAAAAGTGATCAAGAGCATATACCTATGTTTATAAGGAATATCCCGCAAATTCCTGACAGAACAAAATTTTTAATGGGTCTTGAAGGTGAAAACCCATTTTTTGAGCTTAAAAAAGGCTTTAAAGAGCTAACAAGCTTAGGTGTAAGTTGTATTGTTATTCCGTGTAATACCGCGCATTACTGGTACGACGCGCTCACTAAAAATACCGATGTACACACCATTAGCATTGTAAAAAGCGTTATAAAACAAGTAAAAGCCACGGGCAAACAAAAGGTTGGTATTTTAGCCACTACCGCTACGCTTAATATGGGCATTTACCAAAATGCGTTTAAGCAGCACAATATTGATTTTGTTGAACCAAACACTCAACAACAAGCAACCATAATGGATGGCATAACCGCCGTAAAAGCGGGCGATTTAAATAAAGGTCGCCACTTGTTAAGCAAGGCATACGACTTAATGCCTGCTCAAGGTGCTGACTGCGTGTTGTTTGGCTGTACCGAAATACCGCTTGTGTTAAATGAACAAACCAAACACTCGCCAGACACCTGCCTAGATACCATTGCTATTTTAGCGCAAGAGTGCGTTAACTGGGCATATGCTAACGCCCATCAATCAACGCTTTCAAGTGTGGCTTAATTAAATATTAGTTATTAATAGGTGTGCTTACACTTGCGCATTTAAGTAGCACACCTAAATAGCTAACTTACACTGGCGCGTTTTGTTCAATCAAGTTTTTAGCTTTTAACTCATTTCTAAATGTGTCAGGAATCATTATTGTGCCTTATTTTAAGTAATGCTCTCATTAAGAGCATAAAGTGAATTACAAAAGTTTGAAAAGGAATTTGATTTCTTCCGAATAGCACCAGGACACACTGTTTTTAAAAACTTTACGCCATCGTCAGTTTTTTTATATTTTGACCAATGTCTTTTCACTAACCTCTCCGCTGGGTGCGGTAAGTTATCAGGGGTATTGAAGTGGTTATAATTAGGTTTTTTACATGGTTTGATAGCCTTTTCCATGTTCGCTATGTCACCAAGAATCCAATTCTCCATTGACCTACAAGCAATTCCTAACACTGTATTATTATTGGTTATTTTTGGCTTAATATCATTTTCAAACTGTCGGAAGTCACAATTTCTCCCTTCCAGATCAATAACAAACGCGATATATTCAGCTTCAACACCTATCGAAACCTCACAAATCTTATTTAAATCTTTAACAATTTTAGTTGCGGGTACTGTGTCGCCATTGTGTATTCTTTTTGTTTTCTTTAAAACTTGAAATTTAAGTTCATCTTGAATTACAAGCTTTTTAATAAAGTCAGGTAAACCTTTTTCTTCCATATCTCCTTCTATAACTAGAAGAAGCCTAGGTTTTTTAAGATTCTCAGCCTCTTTATTTTTAGCCTTAAACATGGATCTATCTTTCTTTTTTCTAGTCATTATTCAGTCCTTAAATATTTGCTAGCCATGCCTCGTCTAAGCTCATCCCTGCATTATATAATCTTTCTTTATACTCATCAGGGTTAGCTGAAAACTCATATATCTCAGATTGATTCCCTTCACGGGTAACGACTTTAACCTCTTCAGGGTTACATGCCCTAATGACAAATGGACTCTGTGTCGAGATTATGATTTGAGAAAAACTATTATCTGGGTTATCGATGTACTCTCGATATATTTTCATTAGTAAAGTTATAGCATCAGGGTGCAAGTGAGCCTCAGGCTCATCAATAACCAACAGCTTCCCTTTTGTCTCTAATATTGCCAATCTACCCATAAGCATCAAAGTCCCATCACTTAAATCCCATGGATGAAATTTACTATCACCGACCTCTTGCACCACAAGCCTTATCGAACCGGTTAAATCCTTTTCAGCTTTAACATCTTCTATCCAGGGCATAAATTGTTTAAGGTTCCGAATCCAGTTTTTCTTTGATGCCTCCAATGATTTTTTACTACTATTGCACATGTCGTAAATAAAGGACCACAGGTCGCTAGCGTCTGCCTCTTGCCACCCTCTGATCCTGCCATCTTCTCTGAAATAGCTCGGTGATGATGGATCAACTTTAAACAACCTACTATTGTTACCATATATTTGGTTCACGAATGTCATATATTTTACCGACGGCCACTTCAAGCAGGGGATATCATCATCTCGTGATTTTATAAAACTGGGATCTACATCGTGGAAAGGGTTGTCTTCAAGGTATACTTTGCCTTTAACTTTCAAGACTTCAGTACCAACTACTTTTATGGATTCGGCGAATGCAATAAGCTCATCTTCACTATCAAAAACCTCTAAAAGCTCTTTAGAAACTTTAAAACCAAGTGGAGATTTATTACTTTTATCTAACTTCACCGTGTGCTCGATACTGCCAAAAAGCTCTTTTTCAGAATCATAAGTGCTTACATTTAATTTTATAGAAATGCGCCTAGCTTCTTTATGAAAAATTCCTGAACCACCACCAATTCTATCTATCGCTTTTTTCATAGATTCGTCGGCGGCAAGGGGAATTGTCAATAAAGCTTTAAGTAACGACGATTTACCTGACCCATTTTTCCCTACAAATACAGTTAAAGGTGTCAGTTCTGTTTGAGTATCTCTAAACAAGCGAAAACCAGATAACTTTATACCATCAATAATTGAGTAAAATTTCACTCGTTTTGTCCCTTAAAAATCCAAATAAATATAAATTAGAAATTGAATAATAAAAAATACTATCGATAAACTACAGAAGTAGCACAAAAAAGCCTGTTTCATTATAAGCAGAGATACGTTCCTTATACTAGTCCTGAAACGTAAACCCCGTAATCAAAAATCGAACTTAATCCAGCTCTAATTGGGCTTTTTCTACGCTTTCGTTTGGTAACTCTTTTTGAACCGATACACCTAGCTCTTTAAATTCTGAAGCTTGTTTAATTAAGTTACCTTTACCACGGTAAAGCTGTGAAAAGGCTTTATCGTAGCTTTCTTTGGCGCGGTCTAGTTGTTTGCCAACACCTTCCATACTCGTTAAAAAGCCATTGAGCTTGTTGTAAAAGCGCTCTGCACGATTCGCCAGCTCTTTAGAGTATTTGGTTTGCTCTTCGAAGCGCCACAGCTGTTTAACAATATTAAGGCTTGTAAGCAGAGTCGTTGGTGTAGCAACTAAAATGTTTTTTTCGATAGCTTGTTGGTAAATATCGCTTTGATATTTAAGCGCCTCTACAAATGCAGATTCTATAGGCACAAACATAATAACTACTTCAGGCGAATTTATACCAGGGAGACGATCGTACGATTTACTGGCAAGCTCGTTAATACGCGCGGTAACAGCATTTACATGCTCTTTAATTGCTTGGCTAGCCTCTAGCTCGTTTTCGGCATTAACGTAGCGGGTATAAGCATTTAGCGATGTTTTAGCGTCAATCACTAAGTGGCGGCCCTGAGGTAAATACACCACTACGTCGGGGCGCAGTCGACCGTCTTCGGTATTAAACGATACTTCGCGTTTGTAGTCGGTACCCGCGCGCAGGCCTGCGCTGTCGAGTACGTTTTCGAGCATTAGTTCGCCCCAATTACCTTGGGTCTTTTTTTGCCCTTGTAAGGCATTACTAAGTTTATCGGCTTGCTCGGTAATAGCTTGGCTTTTAGCTTGCAAGTGCAGTAGCTCAGTTTTAAGGGCAGCACGTTGTTTTAAGTCTTCAACGTGAATCGATTCCATTTTATCTCTAAAGCCTTTTAGCTCCCCTTGGACTGGCTTTAATAGTTGCTCAATGCTTTCTTGGTTTAGGGTTTTAAAGCTTTGCGATTTTTCTTCTAAAATTTTATTAGCTAGGTTTTCAAACTCTTTTTTAAGCACATTTTTGCTTTGCTCTATTTGTGCAAGCTGCTCGGTAAAGTTTTGCTGCTTTTGCTCAAGCGTAGTTCGCATATTATTAAGCTCAATATCGCGCTGGTTATATTGCTCTCGCAAGGCACTAAGTTCGCCTTCGGCTTTACGCCAAAAATGGTTATATTGAACACTTTGTTTTTCTTGCTCGCTAAAGCGAGTTTTAAAATGCTGCGCTTCATCGCGTTGCTCTTGATGTGATTGCTCGAGCAGCTCGTGCTCATCAAATAAGGCGGTGTATTGCAGCTGTTTATTGTCGTACTGGTTTTGTAATAACGATAACTGTTGCTGTTGCTCGCTAATGTGTTGTTTTAATTTATTACGAGAAGGGAGCGACACTAGGCCATATAGTACTAGCCCTGTTGCAAGCCCTGCACTGGCACTTAACCAATCTATATGCGTTAATAACTGAGTAAACATAAAATAAACTTATAAAATTTAGAGACATGCCATCATAACGAATAAAGGTAGTGGGGGGTAGGGCGTAACATTTACTAAAGGCATAAAAAAAGCCAGCTAAAAGGGCTGGCTCAATCATTACTAAAATTAGTAATTAAACGGGGTAAATCAACATGAAGCTTGTGTTAACTGCAATTAATCAACAAGCATAATAGTAGACGCTGCACACTACATTAAGTTCACATAAAAATATAAATAATTTAAAAACTAAAATGTGGGCATAAAAAAGCCAGCTTAAAAGGAGCTGGCTCAATCATTACTAAATTTAGTAACCAATCAGGGAAATCAACATGAAGCTTGTGATAACTGCAATTATTCAACAAGCATAATAGTAGACGCGCCCTTTTAAATTTAGTTCAAACAATTTATAAAAAATGTAATTTAAGGTGTTAATTACAGGCATAAAAAAAGCCAGCTAAAAGGGCTGGCTCAATCATTACTAAATTTAGTAACCAATTAGGGAAATCAACATGAAGCTTGTGATAACTGCAATTATTCAACAAGCATAATAGTAGACGCGTGTTTTTAAATTTAGTTCAAACTATTTATAAAAAATGCAATTTAAGGAGTTAATTACAGGCATAAAAAAAGCCAGCTAAAAGGGCTGGCTCAATCATTACTAAATTTAGTAACCAATCAGGGAAATCAACATGAAGCTTGTGATAACTGTAATTATTCAACAAGCATAATAGTAGACGCGTGTTTTTAAATTTAGTTCAAACAATTTATAAAAAATGCAATTTAAGGTGTTAATTACAGTCATAAAAAAAGCCAGCTAAAAAGGCTGGCTCAATCATTACTAAATTTAGTAACCAAACAGGGAAATCAACATGAAGCTTGTGATAACTGCAATTATTCAACAAGCATAATAGTAGACGCGTGTTTTTAAATTTAGTTCAAACAATTTATAAAAAATGCAATTTAAGGTGCTAATTACAGTCATAAAAAAAGCCAGCTAAAAAGGCTGGCTCAATCATTACTAAATTTAGTAACCAAACAGGGAAATCAACATGAAGCTTGTGATAACTGCAATTATTCAACAAGCAATATAATAGACGCCGTTTGGTTAAATTAGTTCACATGCTAAGTAAAAAAATTAGCTTTTTATAAGTGATAACATTTGCTGCTCATCAAACGAAGTAAAGCTCATTGATTTATCGGTAAATAATGCATCAACTAGCGCTTGCTTATCTTGCTGCATTTTAAATACCTTTTGCTCAATTGAATTGCTCATAATTAATTTATAAACAAACACTGGATTTGTTTGGCCAATACGATAAGCACGATCGGTGGCTTGTTTTTCAACAGCAGGGTTCCACCATGGATCAAAGTGAATAACGGTATCGGCTTGAGTTAAGTTAAGCCCAGTACCGCCTGCTTTTAAACTGATTAAAAACACCGAGGTTTTGCCACTGGTAAATTCGTCAATAACTTTGTCGCGATGACGCGTTTGCCCAGTTAGCATACTAAATTTGATATTTATATCGTTTAAACGCTCTGCAATTAAATCGAGCGCAGAGGTAAATTGACTAAAAATAATCACTTTACGACCAAGGCTTAGCATTAACGGTAAATGCGTAGTTAGCCATTCTAATTTTGCTGAACCTGCTTGTGTTTCTGGCTCAATTAATTTTGGATGACAACAAATTTGCCTTAGCTTTAGTAGCGCTTCTAAAAATGCGAGCTTACTTTTTTGTGCGCCTTGCTCAGCAAATAAGTCGATGAGCTTTTCTTCTAGGGCGCGCGTAATACCTTGGTACATATCTTTTTGCTTAGGTTCAAACTCAAACTCTTTTAACAGCTCTGTTTTTTGTGGCAGCTCTTGAGCTACCTGCGCTTTTGTGCGGCGTAATATAAACGGCATAATAAGCGCTTTTAGTTGCTCAGCTCGCTCTGAATCGGCTTCGCGCTCAATAGGTGTTTGAAAGTGCTGTTTAAAGTGCGCTTGCGAGCCAAGTAATGAAGGCATTGCAAAGTCGAGTAACGATTTAAGCTCAAACAAATTATTTTCGATTGGCGTGCCGCTTAAACATAACTTAAAGTCGGCATTTAAACGCTTAACTAAGCGCGAGACTTGTGCAGTATCGTTTTTAATATATTGCGCTTCATCTAAAATAATATTTTCAAAATAAAGTGGCGAGTAATAAGCAATATCACGCTTTAATAATGGGTAAGTAGTTAAAATACACTGCGCTTGCGCTAAATGTTGTAAAGGCTCATTACGTTGCGAGCCAAAAATAGTGGTTACTTTAAGACTTTTAGCAAATTTGGTTATTTCGTTTTGCCAATTACTTACCAAACTTGTAGGGCACACTATAAGAGTAGGGCCCGCTTGCGGGCGATTAAAACTGCTGGCTAAAAAGGCGATAACTTGTAGCGTTTTGCCAAGCCCCATGTCATCAGCAAGTATGCCGCCTAATTGGTGGCGCTTTAAAAAGCTAAGCCAATCAACGCCTTGTTGCTGGTATTCACGTAGTGTTACCGAGTCATTTAAACCGTGTAAGGGCACCACTGGCATTGCCTGCTCGGTGTTGCTTAACTCATCAAGATAACGCTCAAGAGAGTCATCATGAAGGTCTATAGTAACTGCGGTATGCTTTACCAGCTCAGGTAAATAAGAAAGCGGGATATTAAATTCATCGCGTGTTTTTACAAATTCAAAGCGTTGTTTAAATTCGGTCAGTAAATTAATGGCGGCTTTACTAATAACACCAAATTGACGCCCTACAGGGTAGTAATAAAACAGCTCACTTTGACGATTTAACGATTGATACGTGGCATCATCGGTATTAAAAAGTACAGCGGCTTTGGCATCGCTTAATTGTACTTTACAATGCATTTGGTGACCTGCAGCACGGTTTACATCGAGTGTAACGTGCCCTTGGGGGTCGGCTACATTTACTTTAGTTTGAGTTACCTGCCAGTCACGCTTTTTAAAGCCAGGGAATACTTCGTAAACAAGCCAATGTAAATGTATAGGTGATTGTTTATTAAATATAAACTCACTTTGTAAACCCCCTTTACAAAACTCAAAACCTAAATTTACTAACTCATTTGTTACTGTGTTTTCAAATGCACTATTTATTAAACTCGCGGGTGCTGTTCCCGCTAAATAATTTTTATTTTTATATTTAAATAATAGCGAAACTTTAAGCCCTTGCTCATCCATAGTGGCTTTTAAAACAGCATTACCAAGTTGCTTAACATTGACTTGTTCGTTATTCGGATGCGGAATAACACCGGCGCCAAAATTGTCGGCAAGTTGTTTATAAATGCGATCAAAATTAGCATCGTGCAGTGCGGGAATAGATTGTAAATGAGCGATTTCGTCGGCGCTAAGCTGTGTTCTGATCCGGCCTACTTTAAAGTGATCGAGGTCTAAATAAGCGGGCGGCGTGGTTTTTATCAATGCCCAATTTTTACTGTGTTCAAGCTCAATAATTAATTGCGATAACTCGTTTTGCTGCTGCCAATTAAAGTTAAGCGATTGCCCAGTTTGCGCTTTAATAGCAACACGAGAGCGTTGTAAAAATAAACGATCGGTGGCAATTAATTGTTGTAGAGCGCTAAAGCCCCATTGACCTTTTAGCTCTAAATTACCTACTGCATTTTGTGAGCGAATCCAACTAAAGAGTCTAAAGTCACTTTCGAGCAAATCGTTTGGCGTTACAAAGCTATTTAATTGTTGCTCAGTTAAATTGCGCCCAAGCGTGTAATTATTATTTTTGTTGTAATTGGCAATTTTTGGCGTTAAAAATACTTTATTGTTTTCAATGTCTAATACAAATAAAAGAACTTGCGAAAGGGGTTTAGCATCAACACTTTTAAGTGCTGTCAGCTCACTAAACCAATCGTTAATAAAGTAGTCTTCTCCGTATTCACCTGAGTGCTCTATTTTAAGTTTAAATAATACAGCGGCTAAGTGCCTACATTTGGTTTTAGCATTACAGGTACAATGCGTATCAACAGAGTAACCAGTAGGTACTTTACTGATCTCAATGCGTTGGTTAAATGCTGATCCGGTGTCGCCTTGTACCGTTGAATCAATAACAGCAAAATCACTGCTGTGCTCTAACCAACTAATTTGGCCGTTTTTATAATACTCTTTGCCTTTATCGAGCACGTTGGGCCTAAACAGCTTTTTTATAAAGCGCTCGGAAAGAGGGAACAAGGTTGCCTGCTCATTTTTTATTTCTTCAAAAATAGCCAGTAAATCATTTTTTGATAAGTTAGCAGACATGTCACTCTAAGTATTAAATTTTTAAAATAATTCTGCCAGTATATTCTTTAACTGCGCACAGCAAAAGCAATATTAACGTTATATAAACTGGTTGGAGCTGCTAGGTTAGTAAAAAATCGGTTTATACGTACTTTATGGCACTTTATCTGCCCAAATGAGAATAGGTAAACAGCAAACACACATGTTACAAACAATTTATTAACAACACAGGGGCTTTACAGATCAGTTTTTTACTAACAAATTAAGATCCAGCATCAAATAGTCGTAAAAACTAAATTCAGTTGGTAAAAATGTGATCTTTAGAGCAAAAATGAGGGATTTATAGGTTATAAATAGCAAAAAAGATCAAGATTTTACTAAGTAAAAAGCCCATCAGATCAGAATTTAACTAACCTAACAGGCTTTTAAGATCACTATTTTACTAAGTAATAAGGGGCTAATTAAACGCGCTTAACAGCTTAGTAAGTTGTTCTAAGCGTTTGTCAGTCAACACTTTATTATCTATTTTAATAGATACGTCACCACTTTTTAAATTACGTTGTACGTTTATAAAGTTGTTTTCAAATACAGCTTCACGTTTAGCAACCACGCTAGGCTCGGTAGTTAAACGTTTAGTAATTGCCATAGCGCGCTTGTCGTCGCTTGTAATGGCGTTAATCTCATCGTCTGTATGCAATTCGCTAACTAGGGCGTTAAACGCCTGCTCGTCGCGCTCCTTTGCACTAACAAGCTTTTTAGCGACTTCTCTGCCTACGTGATTAGCCGTTGGGTAAAGTGAAATTACATCAGCGGGTATTTGCTCGTACGCTTTAATGGCATCTGCAATTGCGGTGTGCGATACACCTTCAATAGCGGCAATTTCGCGATAAGAGCCTTTTTTACCTTGCTCAATAAGATCGTTTTTAGTTTGTTGATAAGCTTGCCCTAGCTCCCAAAGGCTTGGGGCTATGTACTGATCTGAAGATACAGCTAAAATTTTAGCGTCTTGATCGGTAAAATCAGGAGAGCTTAAAACTAAATAATCGGCATTACCTAAAATACATGCCTTTCGACGACGTGAACCGGCAAGTACTAAGTTAGTATTTCCCTGATCCCAAAGTAAAGCAGGGTGTTGATTACGTCCATCTTCACTGATTGCAGGTAAAATATCAGAAACCGATTTTTCGTTTAATAGCGCTTGTACACGGCGGTTTTTACCGTAAACCGTGGTGCTAGATTCAATATCTGCATGAGCAATAACTTTACACACTAAGGTTATTTCGCGTGTAGGGTCGCTTGGCGCAGGCATTCTTATTACATCACCAGCGCTTGCTTGCTCAAGTAATGCATCGAGGCTGCTATTGCCTACGGCAGTTGCAAATGGATCTAAGCGGGTGTCGTTTTTACGTTTTGTAGCCATTTTTATATAACATCCTTACTTAGTGTTGTTAAGTGACGATTGGGTTGACTCCCAATTAGAACGAATAAGCATTTCTAATTCGTCCACAACATCTTTAATATTTTCTTGCGCGCGTAATAAAGACTCGCGACTTGCTAAACTATCCGATGCTTTTTGATCAAATATGGTATTAAAAGACGATGAACTAGCCGTAATTGCCGAGCTGTGATTAATTGGGTAGCTCATTACTTGGCGGCCAAACGCACTACGTACATCTTTAACAATATCGCGCTGTGAATGATTACCCTTAACGTAATTGGTCACTAAAAACTGCATAAAGTCCCAACCTTCATGACCAAGTGCCGCTACTGTGTGGTAAATCTCACCTAAACGCTTTAAATATTTATTATTAGCATCAAAATCTACAGCTTCTGGATGAACCGGAATAAGCATCGCCGTAGAGGCCATTAAAGCATTATAAAACATAAAGTTAAGAGTAGGAGCGGTATCGATTAAAATAATATCGAATTCGTCTTTAACCGGCTCAATAACCTTTTCTAAAAGCTTATGATAATGACGTGTTTGTTCGTAATTAGAGGTGTCTTTTAAAAGTGTTGCGGTCTCGTGTTCAAAGTAAAAGTCATCCATACCTGAGGGTAAAACACGAATATTAGGAATATGCGTAGTCACAAAAGCGCTAGAAACAAACTCTGGCCAGGTTTCGCCTTCGTCTAAATCAATACAATCACGCATTAAGTCGCCTACCGTAACAGGGTCGTGATCGTTAGAAGGGAAAAAGCTAGAAGACGAACCTTGAGGATCTAAATCAATAATACCAATACGATAACGTTTGATATTAGTCGTCGCCAATGCAGCAGCAATATTAACCATACTGGTTGTTTTACCACAACCACCTTTAAGTGAATTAATAACAATAACTTGGAGTTTATCGTTAGCAGTGCGGTGATCTGGCTGAATATCCATGATATCGGCCATCGCAAAAATATTAACTAACGTGTACGCATAGTGCCCATTTGCACCACGCTTAATATTTAAATCATCAAAGTCACCATTGTCATGACGACGTTTTAAGGTACGATTATTACACCCTAATAAATCTGCTGCCGCTTTTTGGGTGTAAGTTCTTAATTCTTTTTCTTCTGATTTAAGATGAGCGCGATAGTGTTGTATGCGTCCTTTTAAAGATTTTTCAGCAACTTCGGCTGTTGCTTTTAAAAGCCGGTAAGTACTTAGCGCGTTATTATTGATAGACATACTTTCTTCCTCAAAGTTAGGCAGTTAGTATAATGTCCATTCAAATAGCTGTAAACAACTATTTAAGGCGACATGCATTTTAATAACAAGACATTTAAAAATATTTTTACACCTTTAAGGTTGCTTAGTATAAATAAAGAAGTTTAAAGGTGGTTAAATATATAAGGTAATAAAGGTTAAGGGTGTATAATAGCTATATAACTATATGATATTTATAAATAATGTTAAAAAAAGCAGATCACCTTTATACTTCGTTAAGATCAGATCTTTATCTACATGCAGATCAGCTTTTTACTAAGCCTTATTTAAATATTAGAGTTATGCACAACTTACTCAATAAGTTATTTACAAAATGACTGTCTGAGATCAGTTTTTTACTAAGTAAATTATAAAGTTATACACTTAAGCCTACGAAGAACAGGGCGTTTAATTGGTATAGATCTGATCTGTAGTAAGTACAGATCAGATCTATGCTAACTCGAAGTGCTGTTATCCACAGCAGGTATTTATTTTACTAACGTTTGTCGTGTAAAAAGTTTAAAAATAGCGCTTTTAATGGACAAAAAATAAATTGAGTTAGTAAAAATTTAGCTTGAGAAGCTTATCTTAGTAAAATAGTGATCTGAAATTAAGCTTATCACTCACTACTTAGTATAATAATGATCCGTTACGTTTATTTATACTCGGATCAGTTTTATACTAACTTAAACATTTAACTTTTGTTGCTTAATGTGTTGTTATTAGCTGTCGCAATAAAAAATGGAAATCAGAACAATGAGCCGAAAGGTCAACATCTCGGTAGATAACTTGCCCGATACACTTAGGGGCCAAATACACGGGGTGGAAAGTGCAATAGATAACGAAAGTTTAGCACTATTTACAGATAACAAAGATGTGCGAATTTCTATCGAAAATGCCGCTCATGGGTTACGTGCTTATTCAAACACGTTTAACCACTATGATTTATGGGGGCGTTTTGTACGTTCTGGGCATAAAAAATTGCCATTGGAAGAAGCACCTAAAAAAACAATTATTACGCGTAAAATATCCGAAAAAGTGGATGGTATTTTATATGACGGCGAAATAAAAATTACACCGGCCGTTGTAAGCACGCGTAAAGATGGCGAAGACGTAGAATATTTAGTGTGGCCATCGGATAGAGAAGAAAAAGTTGAGCGCGCGTTAATTCGCCTTGCATCGAAAGGTAAAATCGTAAAAATCAATTTTAAGTCCGGTATTCAATATGCCGTGGTTTTTTCGATGAACGAATTAGCCCAAGAACTTAAAGCGGTTGGCCAATCAATGCCATACCCACAAATTAAAGAATCATTGGAAGCACTTCAAGGTTCTAAACTTTCATTTAAATACTCGGCTACTGATACTAAAAATACAGATATTGATGATTCTTTTTATGAGTCAAATATGAACTTTTTATCATCTCTTCATTTTAGTGGTAAAAAAGGCCAAGGTGGCAACGTAAAATGTGTTGCATGTTTAAATGCATTTGTTCATAACATGATTGATAACCTTGAATACAAAGGGTATTACTTTAACAGTGCGCAAGAGTTAAAACGTGGTTTATCGCGTTGGATGATGCTGCGTTTATACCACCTTTGGCGTTATGCCGCGCCTGGTAAAACGTATCATTTTAGATTGCTATCTATTATGGAAAAATACGGCTCAATTTATTCAACCGACGATATCACAGAAAACAAACTAAAAGCATTACGCCGTGATATGACCACAACAATGAAAGATTTGATTGAAAAAGGGGCTATTTCGGAATACAGCATTACTAATGTAAAAGATGATAAAACCGGTAATATTATTGATTACACCTATGAAATGCATCCTTCTGATCAGTTTTGTGATGAGATACTCACGCTCAACAAGCACAATAAGCGTATTGAGATTCAAGGTGGTAAACGAATTGTCGAAAACGCAGTTTTAATTGATGAAGATAAAATAGAAGAAATAGTCGAAAAATAACAACGGTTAAAATACTAGACTACTTACCAAAAAGGCCACACTATGTGGCCTTTTTAACATAATTATTTATCTACTTGTTCTAAATAAAGTCTATCCACTAAAAAGTCATACTCTTTTTTTCTCGGGTGAGACTCTGGTTTTTGATAATCTGGCAAAGTACCTAACTTAACATCGGGCTGTGGGTTAATTAAAATAAACGGCAATGCAGCACTTACGTGATACCTATTTTCTGCGGTGTACCTAACATTAACTTGGGGACTTACTCGGGTAGGGCGGCGAATTCTTAACTTTTCTTTTTCACCTAAACTAGCTACTCGCATTTGCTCTTGTGCAACAAGGGACTGCCATTTTTGTTGGTCTATCATTCTTGGATTTCTATAACCAGCGGATTTATCGAGCATTTCAAGTGCCATTTTTTTAGTTAGAGTTTTAGTTGCATGCTTATGCATCCAAGTAAATCTCACTGAAAAAGGGGACTCACTTTGAAAATAAATTTTTCGATAGGCTGCAAGAGTGATTAAATTTGGAACCGCGTTATGAACAGCTTCAAATCGAGCATCGTTATTATCGATAGCCAAAACACACTCCTTAAAAGCAGCCTTAGCTTTATTAACTTGTTGTATTCGGCTAGTTAATGCTAGGACATCTGCATTTTTTAAAACCAAAAGCCCAGGATGACGCTTTAGTACTCTACTACTTAAACTTTCTTTTTTATAAATATCAGTAAATGAGTTTAAAATTGCCCTATGAGCAATTTCGCCGGTTAATTTTTTTACAGGAATTGACTCGGGAATAATATTTTCATCAACACTATTTATATCTGGTAGCTGATAATACTCAGCCTTTGAATATTCACAGACACGTAATTCATCAATCAATAACGATGTTAATTCATTCATTAAATCAAACTGACTTCTTATTTGTACTTTAGAAACCATAACCACCCTGAGAACACATCTTACTTATTTAATTATTAAGTTTAACCTTTTCCTCTGTTTTTTTAAAGTTTATTTATTTTACTTAAGTTAAGATTACACTTAATTTAAGTTATGTATGATGTGTTCTTTAGAGCTGTTTGCTTATGCTTGTGGGATTCGGTGTGTGAATATTTGCATATAACAGAAAGAATTAGTGAACCCAGGCGTGATCAATACACTTATGCGTATTTATCTAGATGGGGGAAATTGTTGTAACACAGGTAATTACCAGGGCGATGTATACTTTTATATATTATCGCTCTGTGTAAAATAGTTATTGAGCCTTTAGTTTAAGGCCAGCAATCAATTTTTTGGTTCGCCACTTTGGATAGTGTTGGGCACTCATTATATAATTGCTTATAAGTGATACTTGTAATACAGCGCTAGGCACCTGTAAGGGGGGTGGCTGCTCTGTGAAAATAAACTCTACTACAACTTAATATTTAAAGTAGTGGTTCATACAGACTGTTTTTAGTAGCCCTAATTAGAGTACTGGCATCGTCTAATAACCTGATCACAGCTGTACACAATAAAGTGGACTTATTACTATAGCCTTACATAACCCTGAATCACGTATCACACACTCAAAATAAATTCTAGCCACTTGGTTGATTTAATTAAATTAGCACTGTAAAGCTAAGATTACATTTAACCGACTTTAAGTATGATGTGTTCCTAAAGAAACTGTTAACTTTAAGGCTTTGAATTCAATTTGGTTTGGGATGGTTAAAAAAACGCCTTCATATATTTAACTTATTGTATTTAAATAAAAATAGTAAAATTAAAACACGCTTAAAACTAAGCATGAACAGCCTTAAAATCACAAATAACCTTATATATATTTAACTCATAACAAATTAGTTGGTAAATAGTGAATATAGTCCTTGAACTTAGGGCCATGCATACGTTAATTTCTTTATATCAGGTAAAGTAGGAATGAGGAAAGAACATGCAATCGTGGAACCCAAATAGCTGGAGAGAACTGCCAATACTGCAGCAGCCACAGTACCCAGATCAAGAAGAACTGAAAACAGTAGAAAGCCAGTTAAAGAGTGCTCCGCCACTTGTTTTTGCAGAAGAAACAAGAAGCCTCTTTAAACAATTAGAAGATGTATGTGAAGGTCGTGCATTTTTACTTCAAGGTGGCGACTGTGCCGAATCATTTAGCGACTTTAATGCCGCTAATATTCGCGATACATTTAAAACCATTTTACAAATGGCAGTTGTTTTAACATACGGCGGTAAATGCCCAGTTGTTAAAATTGCACGTATGGCAGGCCAATACGCTAAACCACGCTCTGCAGATTTAGAAACTATTGACGGTGTATCTTTACCATCTTACCGTGGTGATATTGTAAATAGCTTTGAGTTTACAGAAGAAGCACGTATTCCCGATCCACAACGTTTAATGAAGGCATACCACAACAGTGCAGCTACATTAAACTTACTCCGTGCATTTGCACAAGGTGGCTTAGCAGATTTACACCAAGTGAATCGCTGGAACATGGGCTTTGTAGCCGCTAATCCGCAAAAAGAGCGATTCCAACAGCTTGCTGACAAAATTCAAGACGCACTTGAATTTATGGAAGTATGTGGCATTAATTCTACTATTGCGCCAAGCCTTAAAGAAACCGACTTATACACGTCTCACGAAGCGTTATTGCTAGGCTATGAAGAAGCACTAACTCGTCGCGATCACCTTTCAGGTGACTGGTACGACTGTTCTGCGCACTTTGTGTGGATTGGTGAGCGTACGCGTCAATTAGATCATGCACACATTGAGTTTTTCAAAGGTATTAAAAACCCTATTGGTGTTAAAGTTGGCCCAGGAATGGACCCAGATGACCTAATTCGTTTAATTGATGCTGTAAACCCAGATAACATTCCGGGCCGTTTAACGCTAATTACACGAATGGGTGCCGACGTACTGCCGGAAAAACTTCCAGCACTTGTAAGACGCGTTCAGCAAGAAGGCCGTAAAGTTATTTGGAGCTCGGATCCAATGCACGGTAACACTGAAAAAGCGACATCAGGCTATAAAACGCGTAGCTTTGATAATATCATGCGCGAAATTAGCCAGTTTTTTGCTGTACACAAAGCTGAAGGTTCATACGCAGGTGGTATCCACTTAGAAATGACTGGCCAGCACGTTACAGAGTGTACCGGTGGTGCATACGGTTTATCTGATGATGACCTAGCGCAACGTTACAAAACACAATGTGACCCGCGTCTAAATGCAGACCAAGTATTAGAAGTAGGCTTTTTAGTAGCTGACTTACTAAAAGACGCTCGTAAGTAATAAATATAAACTAAAGCCGCATTATGCGGCTTTTTTTAGCAAAACAGTAAATCAGTTGGTTAGTACTTACGTCGCTCAAGGTTACTGTCTATTAAGATTTTTGCAGATATTTCCTCTACAGAATGATGGGTAGAATTAAAGTATGCAATTTTATGTCGCTTATAAAGCATTTCAACTTCACGCACTTCAATTCGGCATTGTCTTATTGATGCGTATTTAGAATTTGCCATACGGCGATGCCTAATTGCAGCCAAACGCTCAGGGTCAATAGTTAACCCAAATAACTTATGTTTGTAAGGGAGTAAACATTTAGGTAGTCCCTCACTCTCTAAGTCGTCTTCAGTTATTGGGTAATTTGCAGCCTTAATGCCGTACTGTAGGGCTAAGTACAAGCTTGTTGGTGTTTTACCGCTTCTGCTAACACCTACTAAAATAATATCGGCTTCAGAAAAGTTTTTAATATTTCCGCCATCATCATTCATAAGGGCATAGTTAACCGCATCTATTCTAAAGTCATAACTTTTTTCATGAATAGAGTGGGTACGATGCATTTTTGGCACTGGCGCAACATTAAGCTCTTTTTCTATTTTTTCACTGTAAGTAGACAAAAAATCATACGCGATTGCATCGGCCGATTTAATAATTTCACTTAAGTTGTGATTTACGAAGGTAAAGAATACAAATGGCTTCTCACCTTCTTTTGCAGCAGTTGCGTTTATCAACGCTTTAATTTCATTTGCTTTTTCTTCTGTTTCTACAAAAGGAATAGTTTTATGATTAAATTCAACCGGAAACAACGACAAAGTCGCGTGACCAAACACTTCGGAGGTAATAGCAGTGCCGTCTGATATATAAAAAGCAGTTCTCATAGTTAACCTTTTTATTACGTTTAATCCCTAAAATGACTTACTCACGGTTTACGTGAGGTCTAATGCCAGTGTAGAATGAAGGTGACCTTTATAAAAGGTTTTCTTTCTTAACTCTCACAGTTACAACTACAATTTGTTTTTTGGAGAAAGACCCGTGCAAGAATACGTTCTCTGGTATCAAGAGCTTGGTATGCAAGATGTTCCTCGTGTTGGCGGCAAAAATGCCTCACTGGGTGAAATGATTTCAAACCTCGCTAACGCAGGTGTACAGGTTCCGGGTGGTTTTGCCACTACAGCCGACGCTTTCAATGAGTTTTTAGAGCAATCTGGACTCAATGCAAAAATTCACGACATTTTAGATACGCTTGATGTTGATGATGTAAATACACTCACTAAAGTCGGTGCCGATATCCGCCAATGGATTATCGATACCCCATTCCAACCTAACCTAGACCAAGCCATTCGCGACGCATACAGCCAACTTCATGGCGATACATCAGCTGATGTATCATTTGCAGTACGCTCATCAGCCACCGCTGAAGATATGCCAGATGCATCATTCGCAGGCCAACAAGAAACCTTCCTTAACGTACGTGGTATCGACTCAGTAATGGTCGCTATTAAACACGTATTTGCTTCTTTATTTAACGACCGCGCCATATCGTACCGTGTTCACCAAGGTTACGATCATCGTGGTGTTGCATTATCTGCTGGTATTCAGCGTATGGTACGTTCAGATAAATCAGCATCAGGCGTTATGTTTAGTATTGATACAGAGTCTGGTTTTGAAGACGTTGTATTTGTTACTTCAAGCTACGGTTTAGGTGAAATGGTTGTACAGGGCGCAGTAAACCCTGATGAATTTTATGTTCATAAACCAACATTACAAAAAGGGTTGCCATCAGTAGTACGTCGTAATATTGGCTCAAAAGCCATTCAGATGATTTACTCAACAGATGAGGCACACGGCAAACAAGTAGAAATTGTTGACGTAGAGCCAAGCCTTTCAAACAAATTTTCAATTACAGATGAAGAAGTGCAAGAACTTGCAAAACAAGCTGTAATAATCGAAAAACACTACGGTCGTCCTATGGACATCGAATGGGCAAAAGACGGAAACGATGGCAAATTGTACATAGTACAAGCGCGCCCAGAAACCGTTCGCTCAAACGAAGATGCCAATATTATGGAGCGTTTTCAATTAAATGGCACAAGCAATGTAATTGCTGAAGGCCGCGCAATTGGTCATAAAATTGGTAGTGGTGTTGTTCGTGTACTTGATTCAATTAAAGAAATGGACCAAGTACAAGAAGGCGACATTTTAGTTACCGACATGACCGACCCAGATTGGGAACCTATCATGAAGCGCGCCGCGGCTATTGTTACAAACCGTGGTGGGCGTACGTGTCACGCAGCAATTATTGCCCGTGAACTTGGTATTCCTGCGGTAGTTGGCTGTGGTAACGCAACCGATTTAATTAAAGCAGGCCAAGAAGTAACGGTATCATGTGCTGAAGGCGATACAGGTTACATCTACGAAGGTATTTTAGATTTTGAAATACTATCGTCGCGCGTTGATAAAATGCCAGAACTACCAATGAAAGTGATGATGAACGTAGGTAATCCAGACCGCGCGTTTGACTTTGCACGTTTACCACATGCAGGTGTTGGCCTTGCACGTGTTGAATTTGTAATAAACCGCATGATTGGTGTTCACCCTAAAGCGCTATTAAATTTTGATGCACAATCACCTGCGTTACAAGCTGAAATTACCGACATTATTGCCGGATACGAATCACCGGTAGAGTTTTATATCTCTAAATTAGTAGAAGGTATTTCAACGCTAGGCTGTGCCTTTGCACCAGAGCGTGTAATTGTGCGTATGTCTGATTTTAAATCAAACGAATATGCAAACTTAGTAGGTGGTGAGCAGTACGAACCTGAAGAAGAAAACCCAATGATTGGTTTTCGTGGTGCTGCACGTTATATCTCTGAAGACTTCCGTGATTGTTTTGCCCTTGAGTGTGAAGCAATTAAACGCGTAAGAAACACCATGGGTATGACCAACATTGAAATCATGATCCCATTCGTACGTACCCTTGAAGAAGGTAAACGTGTTATCGAATTACTAGAAGAGCATGGCCTTAAACGTGGTGAAAATGGTCTAAAAGTAATCATGATGTGTGAGCTTCCTTCAAATGCATTACTTGCCGATGAATTTTTAGAGATGTTCGATGGTTTTTCTATCGGCTCTAACGATTTAACTCAGCTAACACTTGGTCTTGACCGTGACTCAGGCCTAATCGCACATTTATTTGATGAGCGTAATCCTGCGATTAAAAAGCTACTTTCTATGGCAATTAAAACAGCTAAAGAAAAGGGCAAATATGTAGGTATTTGTGGTCAAGGTCCTTCAGATCATGAAGACTTTGCAGCATGGTTAGTAGAGCAGGGCATTGATTCTGTTTCACTAAATCCAGATACAGTACTAGAAACATGGTTATACCTAGCAGACAAACTTGCTAAATAAACATCAGTACCCGTAAAAAATAAAAATGCCAGCAATTATGCTGGCATTTTTGTATGTGGGCTAAATTACCGTGCTAATTTTTTATCTAAATAATTACACGATTTAGTTAAGGCTTTTTGGCAAAGCTTTAAATAATGCCTCGCTTTTGGGTAGTAAAAAGAAAAGCACAGTAACCCCGCCATAAAAAATATCAGGGAGGGGCTAAGGGCGTGTTTATCTTTGTGGATTGAAATTTGTTCAATCTAGGGGCGATTAAATCGCGGCGCGAGGTTTGTAACCTAGTGGGCTAAGTAAAAATCGAGTAACAAAGAGTTAATCGTCCCTAGAAAGAACCCATAGGGCAGCGCATGTTTGGTATTTATGCTGCGTTATCGCCTATTTATGGGGAGTAACACTACATAGGCTCTGCCTTGCCTAAAAACCAAACATACTGCTGCAAATTCAACAACCAAAAGTCAACACGCCCTAGCTACTACAGCAAAAAATAGCCCCAGCAAAATAAAGAACACACCTATGATCTGTAATAGTAATTTTTTCATATAAAACTCTGCACATTGGTTTAACTTGATTATAAATACAGAACCTCAAAATACGATAAAAAGAGTGTTACAAACTGTAAAATCTTCAATTTCTATTAGCCATCACCATGATATAATTACACAAATGCCTTAAATTATCGCCGTCATGATAGCAACAATTACACAGCAAGATGCAGCGACAGAGCTTGTCGCAAACTACTTAAGTACACTTAAAAATCAGGGATTTAGTGGAGACACCGATGCAAGCTATGCAACGCGTTTAACCGCCTCTACTGATAACAGTATTTATCAGCAAATCCCACAAGGTGTTATTTTTCCTAAAACCGAAAAAGACATTCAACTGGCATTGCAAACAGCATCTCGCGACCCATTTTTGTCGCTTACTTTTGGCCCACGTGGTGGTGGTACAGGTACTAATGGGCAATCACTCACACCAGGAATAGTGGTTGATTTGTCTCGCTACATGCGGGAAATACTCGAAATTAACGTTGAAGAAGGTTGGGTTAGAGTACAAACAGGTGTAATTAAAGATCAATTAAACGACTTTTTAAAACCGTACGGCTTTTTCTTCTCACCCGACTTATCAACCAGTAACCGAGCAACTATTGGCGGAATGATCAGTACTGATGCATCAGGTCAAGGTTCATTAGTGTACGGTAAAACTAGCGACCATGTTTTAGGACTTACTACCTATTTAGTCGATGGCAGCCCAATGGTGACATCACCAATAGACATAGAAAAAGCTAAAGTAATAGCCGAGCAAGAATCATTAATCGGTAGCCTTTACAAAACAGTATTGGAAATTTCTTTAAATGAGCGCCAAGCTATTTTAGAAAAATTTCCACGCTTAAATCGCTTTTTAACAGGCTACGACCTAGAGCATGTGCTAAGTGATGACTTACAAACTTTTGATATGAGTAGGCTAATTACCGGATCAGAAGGCTCGCTTGGTATAGTTACTGAAGCTAAATTAAACTTAACTCCCATAGCCGAATTTAAAACACTGATAAATATTAAATACGACAGTTTTGATTCGGCACTTCGCCACTCTCCCTTTTTAGTTGATGCGCGTGCAACATCGGTAGAAACAGTCGATAGCAAAGTATTAAATCTGGCTCGCGAAGATATTATTTGGCATTCAGTATCGGACTTAATAACCGATGTACCAAATAAAGATATGCAAGGACTCAACATGGTTGAGTTTAATGCAGTATCACCTGAAGATATAAAAGACAAAGTAAACACACTTTGCACATTATTAGATGAGTGCGTAGCAAATCAAACCAATGGTGTTATTGGCTATCAATTAACCAGCAGTAAAAGTGACATTTTAAAAATTTATGCAATGCGTAAAAAATCTGTCGGATTACTCGGTAATGTTAAAGGCAGCCAAAAGCCATTGGCCTTTGCTGAAGATACCGCCGTACCTCCAGAAAACTTAGCCGACTACATTGTAGAATTTAGAGCATTACTCGATAGCCATAATTTACAATACGGTATGTTCGGCCATGTTGATGCGGGTGTTTTACATGTACGCCCGGCGCTAGATATGTGCGACCCAGAACAAGAAAAACTGCTTCGTAAAATTTCAGACGAAGTTGTAAAACTCACCGCTAAATACGGCGGCTTAATGTGGGGCGAACATGGTAAAGGTTACCGAAGTGAATACGGCCCTGAGTTTTTTGGCGAGCATTTATTTAAACAACTACGTAAAATAAAAACAGCGTTCGACCCTAATAACAGAATAAACCCCGGAAAAATATGTACTCCTATAGAAAGTGAGGACTCACTAGTTAGTGTAGATGGGCAAAAACGTTCGTACTTCGATAAGCAAATTTCTATCGATGTAAAAACAAGTTTTAACAATGCAATGACCTGTAATGGTAACGGCATTTGTTTTAACTACGACGAAAATTCTCCCATGTGTCCTTCATATAAAGTAACCGGCGATCGCAGGCATTCTCCAAAAGGCCGCGCAACATTAATGCGAGAATGGTTACGACTTCAAGAGTCTAAAAATGTAGATTTGCTCGAAGTAGAAAAAGAGCTTAACAAAGGCGAAGTTATTACCTGGTGGGAGCGTTTTGTTCATAGCCGTGAAAAAAACAAAGGTGTTTACGATTTTTCTCATGAAGTAAAAGAGTCTATGGATGAATGTTTAGCGTGTAAAGCGTGTACAACATCTTGCCCAATTAAAGTCGATGTACCTACTTTTAGAGCACGCTTTTTAAATTATTATCACAGTTATTACGCACGCCCACTTAAAGATTATTTAGTCGCTAACATTGAAAGTTCGGCGCCTGTAATGTCTAAATTTGCACGCGTGATCAACCCAATTGTTAAAACAAACTTAGTAAGTAGTTTAATTAAAAAAACAGTAGGGTATGTAGATACACCCCAATTAAGTGTGCCTTCACTCGAAAAACGCGTAGCAAAAGCACATAAATTTAATTTTGAATTATTAAATTCACTTTCAAGTGATGAACAAAATGACTATGTGCTAATAGTGCAAGATCCGTTTACCAGCTTTTACGAAGCCGAGTTAGTGCAAAGTTTTATAACACTTATCACCGCGCTGGGCAAAAAGCCGATGCTATTACCGTTTAAACCTAATGGTAAAGCCCAACACGTAAAAGGGTTTTTGCATGAGTTTAAAGTAACCGCAAAAAATGGCGCAGAATTTTTAAATAAACTCGCTGATATTAATTCGCCTTTGGTTGGTTTAGATGCATCGTTAGTTATGTGTTATCGCGATGAATACAAAACCATTTTAGAAAATAATCGCGGCGAATTTCATGTACAACTTGCCCATGAATGGTTACAAACTCAATCGTTTAAATCTCTATCGGCTAAACAAAAAACTGATACTGAATTTACATTACTGAGCCACTGTACAGAAACAACCGCTTTACCAAAAGCGGCAAGTGTATGGAAAACAATTTTTACTGATATTGGTTTAACCCTAAATACAACCAATACCGGGTGTTGTGGCATGGCCGGTACTTATGGCCATGAAGCACAAAACCAAGAAAATTCCCGTGCACTGTACGAAATGAGTTGGAAACCAATAGTAGATAAAAATAATCCAGAGCAACTTTTATCTACCGGTTTTTCGTGTCGCAGCCAAGTAAAACGTTTTGAGCAATTTAAACCAAAGCACCCAATAGAGTTGCTCGCTCAGGTACTTAGCTAGTAAAAGTTAAAAATAAAAAAGGCGTAACTTAAAAATAAGTTACGCCTTTTTTATTAATACCAATTCGCTTCATCAAGTGATTTATTTTAAAGCTAAAAAACGTGTTTATACCAAAGCAATAGATTCGCTAATTTTTATAAACGCTATTTAGATTTTTTAACGAAGCTATCTGCAATTGGCTTTGTACTTATACCATGTATAAACACACTAAATAAAATAGTGGTCATTGCAATAGTGGCAATATCGTATTTATTTTCTATTTGCGTGTCTATTACCATTAAAGTAAAAACAATAGACGCCAAACCGCGTGGCCCAAACCATGCAAAAGTAAAACGTTCCTTCCAATTAAGTGCTGTAAATTGTAACGATAACATAACCGGAATTATTCTAATTAATGTAGTGCTTAATAAGGCATACACAATTATATTTGTATTTAATTTGGGTATTACTAAATACGCACAAACAAATCCAAATAAACACCAAATCATTAACGAAGTAAAATCAGCAATGTGCTCTGAATCCTCTATTAGCTCAGCGCGAATATCAGTTTTAGAAAATTTATCAAATAACAAACCCGCAATAAACACCGCTATAAAACCGCTGCCATGAAAATATTGAGTGATAGAAAACACCGCCATCGCAAAACCTAAAAGTAAAAATGGGCTGGTGCTTTTTGCAAAGTAATGGCGCTGCATTGCAAAATTTAATGCCGGAATAAATATCGCTATAGAAAAACCAGCAATCAATAATGCTAAGCCAAGCTCTCTTGAAAACACACCTAATGTATGTGAAGCAGTAATAGCAGAGTCAGGGTTTTTAGCTAATAAAATAAAAATTAAAAATACGGGTACACATAAGCCATCGTTTAATCCGCTCTCGGTATTTATACCTTCCCTAATTTTTTCGGGCACTTGTGTACTTTGCAATAACCCTTTACTCAAAGCGGCATCGGTTGGTGTAAGTATAATTGCCAGCAGTGCCGATTGAATTAACGACAACTCTGCAAATAAAAATAAGCTAACACCAATACCGCACAATAAAGTTAAGGGTAGGGCAACGAATAGTAATAGGCTAGGGTATTGAAAACTATGCCTCAATACACCTAACTTAGATTTAGCCGCATCAGAAAATAAAAATATACTTAGTGTTAGCTCTATCAGTGGTAATAAATAATCTATTCCTGTTTTAAGTTTTTCGCCTTCATCAGGAAGTAAAAACGCCAAAAACATGCCGCCAATAACAAAAAACATAGGGCCTGTTATTTCTGTGCGCTCTAACTGCCTTATTGAAATTGAATAAACTAAAAATAAAAAACCAATAAATGCTATTACTAAGTATTCCATTAAATTTTCCTTTTAACGCCTGATTTTGCTCGCTCTTTAATATTTGTTTGAATGTAAATTTGATCAGTTGTCGCAATTTTAGAATGGCCTAAATCTTCCGATAAATGTTTTAGCGGTCGAGTTTGCGCATCATGTGTTGCACCCGTGTGACGAAGCCAATGGGCAGTGGCTGCTTCAAGTTGTTCTGCATCATCTTTAAACCCGTCATCAAGTAACGATTGCTGAGCTAAATCAAAACTTTGCTGCACTAAACGCCTAATTTGCCTAACGGTCATCCCACCTTGGCCCCTAATTTTATGCACCAATGGCTCAGATTCATCAACGCGAGGTAGGGCGGGTAACCCTCTGTATAATCGGTAACGTTTTAAATACTCAACAAAATCATCACTTAACGTAACATCTCGCAACTTATTACCTTTACCCATAATACGTAAAAACCAAAAACCGTCATTATCTTGCCAAAAGTGCGACATAACTGGCGACCACTGCGGGCGCTCTGATAATTCTGATATACGTAAATATAGCCCTTTTAAACACGCGAGCGTAAATAGGTTACGTTCAAGCTCTGGTTTTTTTTCACATAAATCGCGTGTTACGCCAAATACATATTCCCATTGTATGTCACTTAAAGTGTCTGGGATCTGAATTTGAGATTGAACTACTAAATAGGGGCTATTTTTTTTCACTACAGGCACAAAGTTAGCAAACGTTTTTTCTTCTAAAATAGAAAACTTATAAAATACATTTAGCGCAGTAAACATAGCCGCTAATGTTTGCTGGCTCGCAATTGACTCTTTTAATATAAAAGGGCGCCAATTTTGATTTAATCGACGAATGCCTTGTTCATCTTTGTAACGCCATTGTACCGAAGTTGATGCCCATTTTTTATCTGGCTCAGCCATAAAATCAACATACGTTTCAATGTCTTCGCGCTTTAAACTAAATACAGATTTTTCGGCAATTAGCCAAGACCACAAATAAAATCGCTCAAGCTCATTACGAAAACGATTAAATGTTGCCTCAGATTTTCGGCCGTACACATATAAAAATTGGTATAAAAATTTAAGATCGTCCTTTGATTCAGTTACAGTCAAGCCAACTTGCTGTATAAAGGATGCAAGTTCTGGGTATTCTGAGTTTAGAGTACCGTCGTCAAGATGAGCAATTTGGTATCTTAATTGTTTTAACGTATCAACTAAAGCAACAAGCATAATGTATAAATATTCAATAAAATAATAGACTTACAGCTTAACGTTAAAGTCCGATACTGTCTAGTATTGGACATAGTGAAAGTGTATTTATTTAAACATTGTTGTGTATTGGTATGAATCTTATTAAGGAAAGTTTTATGAAAAAATTTATAGTGTTAGCCCTACTGACAGTAAGTGTATTACTAACAGGTTGTGCTACTACAGGCAGTGCTTCACCTAGCGAAAAACGCGCTTTAGTACAAAGTATGAAAAACAATACCCTCGACAAATTATACGCACAAAAACCCGATGTTAAAAAACAAATTGCCAATTCTGCCGGTTACGCCGTATTTGATAACGCAAACGTAAATGTCGTTTTAGCTAGTTTTGGTGGCGGGTACGGTGTAGTAAAAAATAACTTAACGGGTAAATCAACCTACATGAATATGGGTGAAGCCGGTTTAGGGCTTGGTTTAGGCGTTAAAGATTTTAACGTTGTTATGGTTTTTCATAACCAAGCGGCAGTAAATAGATTTATTGAACACGGTTGGGCCTTTGGCGGAAACGCAGATGCAGCAGCAAAATACGAAGATAAAGGTGGAGCACTGGTTGCAGAAGCCATTGCCGACCAAGTTACCGTATATTCTTTAACCGAAAATGGCCTTGCACTTCAAGCAGTATTAAAAGGCACTAAATTTTGGGTAGATTCTGAGCTAAATTAACACCTAATTACTCTCCTAAAAGCGGTCTGGTTTGTATAATCACGCTCGCTTTCTTATAAACTAGCTTATTTAACGTACCGTAATTTATGGGTTGTCGCTATTACGCAAATGCGTCCTCAGTTGGTGCATTCGCTAGTCCTGCAACTAGTGTTAGCGCTACACATGCTGCACTAATCTTTTTTACAATATCAGACCAGATTTGACCTTCTTCCTTAGATTTTGATTTTTCGATAGCAAGTTTCAACAATGCTTCTTTTTGATCCATACCAATGGTATTCGCCATAAAAATACACTGATTCGCTGTTAGATGACGTGTTCCCTTTTTAATTTGGGACATATTACCAGAGTTAAATTCTTCAAAATCAGAAATGACTTGTTTATCCTGACTGTAACCCATGAAATTTTTATATTTTTCAATTAGTTCGTAACTAAAGTTCATAGCATTTCTCCTCGCTAATTTAATTATAACTGTCAATCTTGATAAATAAAAAGTTGACAACTGCCAAGCGTGAAAGCTAGACTTCAAAATATTCAAGGATGACAGTTTGTCACCTTTATAGGATTAAGGATATGACTTTAGAAATAATCCAAGAATTGGATTCAACGTTATCAAAATACCTTTTAGATAATTTTTCTATCTCAATTGCTGATCCTGT
>NZ_JAQREZ010000033.1:0-53668 GCF_028598715.1 Pseudoalteromonas sp. GABNS16E | reverse complement strand
ATCGACATCTACGTAAATTGCATCTAAGTTATTCATGCCCTTGCCTTGGTAATCTTATGTTTCTTGGTCGAAAGATCTGATCACCGCAAGGGCATTTAGTTCCATTTCTTATGTGCAGCTCAGGTTACATTACGAACCGGCGTTATGGCTGGCTCAACCTGTCCCGAACAAGTTATGCGTAAAGTACAAACACTGATGAATATGAACCAAGTCGTTATAGCCTATGGACAAACAGAGTGTAGCCCAATCAACAATATCACTGAAACCGACTCATCAATTGAACGTCAAGTCACCACAGTAGGAAGAGCACTTGCGCACACTGAAGTAAAAATTATTGATGAAGTGGGTGAAGTTCAAAAAATAGGCCAACCCGGAGAGGTTTGTAGCCGTGGTGCCGGCATAATGCGTTGCTACTGGAATGATGAAGAGAAAACCAAAGCCACTATCGATAATCAAGGCTGGTTACATTCAGGTGATTTGGGGGTAATGGACAGTGAAGGCTTTGTCAGTATTGTTGGCAGAATTAAAGACATGATCATTCGCGGCGGTGAAAATATATACCCCCGTGAGATTGAGGAGGTTTTATACACCTACCCAGGGATACAAGATGCGGCAATTTTTGGTATTACCGATGAAAAGTTTGGCGAAGAAGTGTGTGCCTGGATCCAACCTAAAGAAGGTGAAGTACTTGATGAGCAAGCAATTCGATTGTTTTTAAAAGACAAACTCGCCTACTTTAAACAGCCTAAATATATTCGCTTTGTCGAACATTACCCAATGACGGTAACCGGCAAATTGCAAAAATTTAAAATGCGCGAACAAATGCAAGAAGAACTCGCCGAGTCTGCATTTTCGTAATAGTTAACGGCTACTTTATTACAATGCAACGATTAAACGTTGCATTGTATTTTATTATAAATTACTTAGCTAAGACTTAATGACTTTAACAGTAAGCCTGTTTCTACCTGCTGCTTTTGATTTGTACATGGCAGTATCAGCTGTAGCCAATAAAGTTTCGATTGATGGCCTATGTTGACAATATTTATCATAAGCTACCCCTGCAGATACAGTTACGTAATTAAACGGAGAATAAGCATGAGCAATAGGCTCATTTGCAAAGCGCTGTGTTAAATCACTCAGCCAATGTAATTCATTTTCATCGACCGTTTTAACTAATATAAATTCCTCCCCACCAAAGCGCACAGTAATATCAGCACCACAATCTTTCAGTCGGTTTGCAACTTCAACCAACACGTTATCACCCTCTAAATGACCATAGTTATCGTTATATTTTTTAAAATAATCAACATCTATCATCGCAAGCGCTAAATATTGAGAGGGTTTTAGCTTTTTTATTAAGGTTTTACAGTGCTTGTCAAAGCTATGCCTATTGCTCATACCGGTAAGTTGATCAATATTGGCTTTCTCTGCTTCTAAGAGCTCAGCCTGGTATTGTTTACGTAGTAAAATATCGAGTTGATATTGAATTATGGCCATCACAATAACCATACTGAAGTAAAAATAGAGCGTCCAGATAATTGATATAGAAGAATAAAGTTCAATTACTAATAAACTGATAGCTATAATTGACCACAGGACTAGCTTATGACCTAAATGTAACATGGGAATAGCGACAAATGCAGCCGCAACTAACATCGGGCCACCTTCGTGGAGTTCATAATAGGTTTTAACATAAGTCCAAAAGAAATAACCAAATAATAAACAAAATAAAATGCCGTATAAAAAGTAGCGAGTATGCAATTTTTCAGGTTTTAATTTTTTGTTTATGTAAATTAGATAAACCGACAAACCCACCATTATAATCCTCAGAATATTAATGGTTGAGGTACTCTCTTTTTTATCATCAAACCAAGAAATAAAAATAAAGGACAATAAAAATACCGTAACTAAATACAGCGTCACATTAGCAATGTGAAGCGTGTTTTTATTCAATAAGTATTGAAAGTCATGCTCGGTGGCACTTGAAAAATAAAACTGTGAAGGTAAGAGCTGCAATGTCACTCTCCTTGTTAGGCATCCTTATCAAAATAATATAGTAGACTCACCTTGTTTAGCGAATCAAATTTTAATTAACCTAATAAAAAACTTAAGAAAAGCCCACATAATCTCAATTATATAGGCTCATAAATTAAGAGAGTGGTTACACTACACCTTGTTCAATCATTGCATCGGCTACACGTCTAAATCCAGCGATGTTAGCGCCTAGTAGTAGGTTGCCGGGTTGATCAAACTCTTTTGCGGTGTCGTTGGCTGTGGTGAAAATATCTTTCATTATTTGCTTAAGCTTTTCATCAACTTCTTCAAACGTCCAGCTTTGCATACTGGCATTTTGCGCCATTTCTAATTGGCTAGTTGCTACCCCACCGGCATTCGCTGCTTTGCCAGGGCCATAAGCTATTTTTGCTTCAATAAAGCAATCAATCGCTTCTTTGGTTGAAGGCATATTTGCCCCTTCACTAACTAAAATACAACCATTTTCAAGTAGTGCTTTTGCATCCGCTTGGGTTAATTCATTTTGCGTAGCACAAGGAAAAGCCGCATCCGCACTGTAACGCCATACAGCATGACCATCCTGAGGGTACTCATCGCGGGGCGTATACTTTGCCTGAGGATGAGTATCTAGGTAGTCACTTAGGCATCCTCGTGAGTGCTCTTTTAATTGCTTAATAAGTTTTAAGTCAATGCCACTCTCATCGTACAAAGTGCCTTTTGAGTCACTACAGGCAATAGGTGTGGCCCCTAATTGATATAATTTTTCCATGGCATAAATAGCCACATTGCCTGAGCCTGAAATTAAACAGCGTTTTCCTGCTAAGCTGTCATCACGATCTTTAAGCATATAGTTAGCAAAATACACTGCGCCATAACCCGTTGCTTCTTTGCGAGCAAGCGATCCGCCCCAAAGTAAGCTTTTACCGGTTAGTACGCCTTCATAGCGCCCTGTTAAGCGTTTGTATTGGCCAAACATATAACCAATTTCTCTTGCCCCTACGCCAATATCTCCTGCAGGTACATCGGTTGTAGGGCCAATATGACGATATAACTCGGTCATAAACGATTGGCAAAAACGCATTATCTCGCCATCAGAGCGTCCTTTAGGATCAAAGTTAGCGCCTCCTTTGCCGCCGCCTATAGGCAAACCAGTCAGTGCATTTTTAAAAATTTGTTCGAAGCCTAAAAATTTTATGATGCTGGCATTTACACTTGGATGAAAACGTAAGCCGCCTTTGTAAGGGCCCAGCGCTGAATTAAATTCGATACGGTAGCCTTTATTTACTTGAATATTGCCCTCGTCATCAACCCAAGGCACGCGAAACATTAACTGACGCTCTGGCTCTACCATTCTTTGAATAATTGCTTGTTGTTGGTAATGACTGGTTTGCGCAAATATAGGCTCTAGCGAGTCCAGCACTTCTTCTACTGCTTGATAAAACTCACATTGCGCAGGGCTCGTCTGCTTTAATTGCGCAATTGTTCTGTGTATATAATTCATATTTATTCTTCCATGTGGGTATTTTTTAATTCGAAACAGGAAAAATGATCAACGCTATTGTTAGTGGAGAAATTGATTATGCGATCATTATTTTTACACTTTAACATCATAGATAAACTGGATGCACGTGTTTGATGTTGAATTAAATTGTTGTTTATTTTGTATAAAAACCCATTAATAAAGAATTTATATGCTAAAAACGCCAGTTTTAATGAATAACACGTTAAAAGTATTAAAAAAATAGTAAAACAAAAGACGACTCTACGTTTTTACGAGCGCAACAATATAAAATGCTTTATGAGACTGAAGTTGTAGAAGGATAAGACTAATAATAGCGTAGGTTTTAGTGAGTTCGTTTAAGAGTTTTAAATGGAGGTTGCTAACCAACCTCCATAAAATGCATTAAGCTTTTTCGCCATCTGGGCGAAAAGTACGCTGCACACCGGTTAAAAATAAACGTAAAACTTGATCGTTACACACACGGTAATGTTTGTTTTCAACTTTACGTGAAAATGCACTAAGTTCATGCTTACTTAAATCAAAATCAACTAAGGCTAGTGTGGCAATTACGTCTTCTGCTTTCATATTTAAAGCAATACGTAATTTCATAAAAATAATATTATTGTTTAATTTAGTCTCTGGGATTGGCTGCTCACCGTCACGTTTACCGCGCTTAGTATTTATAAAGCCATTTAAGAATACCGCAAATTCAGTGTCACTTATTGGGGTGTAACCTTGCTCGCCCTCTTTAGTTAACCATGCAATCACCTGCTCAGTGCTTACGCTGTGCTCTGCAGCGGCGAACACGCCAACCATTGCTGAATCGGTTAAATCAAAGGTGTAGCGAATACGGCGTAAAATATCGTTATTTGTCAAAGTAAATCCCAAGGTAAATAAGTGCTCAGCAAACAAAAGCTGTTTAATAGCGGCGCAGTTTATCAGAGTTACACTAAGCGCCCTATTAAATACTGCGTTTAATTACCCAATACTTTTGCCGGATCAACACGTGTTGCTTGCCATGCTGGATATAGCGTCGCCAATATTGCAAGCACAAAGGTGGCAATAACGGTCAACACAATATCTTGCCAAACTAATTTACTCGGTAAGAATTCGATAAAATACACACCTTCTAGCGGGTTTTCACCCATCAATAAGCTCAGCCAAGTAAACAGCTCACTAATATTGATTGCTAGAATAACGCCAATAATAGAGCCTAAAACCACGCCAACAAACGCTTGGGTTAAGCCTTGCATTACAAAAGTAGCCAAAATAGTACTGTCTTTGGCACCCATGGTTTTTAAAATGGCAATATTGCCTTCTTTTTCGCGCACTTCCATCACTAATGACGAAACAATGTTAAAACTAGCGACTGCAATAATTAAAAACACCACAATATAAACAATCGTGCGCACCATTTGAATGTCTTGATACAAGCTGCCTTGAGTTCTAAACCAACTCGATATATACACATAATCAGTGACTGTTTGCCCTACTCTCAACGCTATTTGGTGCGCTGCAAACACATCATCAACCCGTAAACGTAGGCCGGTTACTTGGCTTTGATCGTAACCTAAGGTTTGTTGTGCTTTGCTAAGGTGAATAAACGCGGCACTGCTATCAATAGGACCGCCCATTTCTATAATGCCTGCGAGTGTTAATGTAACCCGTTTTGGCGCAAGTAATGATTGTCCTTTTTCACTAATTTGTGGGATCAATAAAGTGACAGTGTCGCCTATTGATATATTAAGTTGAGTGACAATTTGCTTGCCTAAAATAACATCCTCAAGTGCTAGCTGACTGACTAATTTACCTTGTGTAAATTGGTTAACCGCTGATACGTCGCTCTCTAGCGAAGGCTCAACACCACGTATTTCAACTGCTTTTAATTGGCTTTTAAATTGCGCCATACCATTTACTGCTATAAATGGGGCTGCTCCTGTTACTTGTGGTTGCTGTTTTAATTTTTCGACTTTGCTGGGCCAGTCAGCAATCGGCCTGCTTGGTGCCACATATTCAACTTGTGGCACGACACTTAATAAACGATGCACTAATTGTTGCTCAAAGCCATTGATCACCGATAACGCCACAATCAACACGGCAACACCAAGTAAAATGCCAATAGTGGATGCCTTGGCAATAAAACTAACAAACGCGTTTTTTTCATCTTTATGGCCTGAGTAGGCTCTGAAACGTTTACTTATAAAGGCACTAAGCAACATGGCTCGACTCTTTTATCGTTAATTTACCATCATCTAAATACGCTATTTTACCCAGCTTGTCGGCAAGCTCTAAATCATGAGTCACCACCACAAAACTGGTGTTTAAACTTTTATTTAGCTGATTAATTAAATCGTAAATTTTAATCGCGTTTTGCTTATCTAAATTACCTGTTGGCTCATCAGCAAGCACCAGTGCAGGCTCAGTTACTAAAGCACGCGCTATGGCAACACGTTGGCGTTCGCCACCAGAAAGTGCCGACGGTTTATGGCTACTTCTGTGGGCAAGGCCGACTTTATCAAGCATGTCGAGCGCTTTTATATTTGCTTCTTTGGCACTCAAGCCTTTTATTAACAGTGGCATAGCAACGTTCTCAACCGCACTAAATTCCATTAATAAATGATGAAATTGATAAATAAACCCTAAGTTTTGATTTCTAAACGCGGCTTGTTGGCTGCGAGACAGTTTAGCCACATCTTGATTTTTTATTTTTGCACTGCCAGAACTGGCGGTATCTAAGGTACCTAAAATATGCAACAAGGTGCTTTTACCTGAACCTGAGCTGCCTACAATAGCTAACATTTCACCTTGGGTTAGGGCTAAATCAACCCCTTTTAATACCTCAACTTGGTTTTGCCCGTCTTGGTAGGCTTTACTTATTTGTTCACAACTAATTACTAAATCATTCATAACGTAATACCTCTGCTGGGTTTACTTTGGCGGCCTGACGCGCGGGATATAAAGTCGCTAAAAAGCTCATGGCTAAGCTTAAAACAGCAATCACACTTAAGCTAAGCACATCAAATTTGACCGGCAGTGAAATCCCCGATAATAAATTTAAACCAACCAACGCCAACAGTTCATTTATATATAAGCTAAATAAAATACCTAAAGAGGCACCTACTGCCGTACCAATCACTCCGTTATATAAACCTTGAACCATAAATACCGTTTGTACTTGGCTTGGCGTGAGCCCAAGAGTTTGCAATATGGCGACTTCGCTTTGTTTTTCACTCACCATCATGGTGAGCGCCGACACAATGTTAAACACCGCCACCAGCACGATTAAGCCAAGGAGCATAGACATAATGCGTTTTTCCATCGCGACAGCGGCAAATAAAGTGCCTTGGCTACTGCGCCAATCTGTGTAGCTAAAATTCTTGAGGATACGTTGGCTGTCTTGAATAAATTCATTAAGTGCAAATGGCTCATGCAGTGACACACTTAAATTAGGGGGTGTAGAGCTACTTTGCTTTAATACTCGTTGCAATGACACACCACTGGTAAATGCCAGTCCCATGTCAATTTCAGATCCGGTTTCGTAAATAGCAGCAATTTTGAATAAACGCTGACTTGGAACACGACCAAGGGGTGTATAAGTAGATGCATTAGGCATAATAACGCGCAGTTTATCGCCTAAGCCAACGCCGAGTTTACGGCTTAAATAGCGGCTAATGGCAATGTGATAATTATTATTTAATACGCTTTGCCAATTACCCTGCACTACTTTGTCAGTGATTTTATAAAGCGAGTCATTATTATCATAGAGCCCTTGCAGCAGCACACCATGCAGGTCTTTATTGGTTTGCAGTATGGCTTCACCATGGCGATATAAACTAACATGTTCAACATACGGTGATTGTTCAAGATCAGCTTTAAGGGTGTTCATCTGCGCTTTAGAGTGTTGTTTGGCCTGCACTTCAACGTGTGGAATGAGCCCGAGCATATTTGTTTTCAAGCTGCTTTCAAAGCCGTTCATGACACTACTTACTGTAAAGAGCGCCATTAAACCAATCGCTATACCTGCAATAGAAAAAAAAGAAATAAACGAAATAAACGCATTGCCTTTAGAAGAGCGACTATATCTAAGTCCGATAAACAGGCTAACAGGTTGAAACATATTAATTAAAACATTAATGCTAAAAGTGTGGCTTTATAGTAGCACGAACTCAGCGCAATTGAATATCATCAAAAATGTAAGAAATAATTTATAAATCTGATACTTGGCTATATTATGAGCAACCCCGTAAACCTAGCTAAACCTTCAACCCTGTTACTAAATAATCAAGTAATACCCGTACATTAGTAGCAACAAATTGCCGCGGAGGATAGAGCCCCCACACACCCTCTTGCTGAGGTTGATAAGCTGTTAATATTGGTACTAACTGCCCTGTTTTTATTTCATTCTCTATGTAGTAATCCGGCAACTGAACAATACCCAAGCCTTTTTTAGCGCCGTCAACCAGTGCCCAACCGCTATTACAATGCAATCGCCCTGCTATTTTAATATGTTTGTCGCGGCCATTTTCATTTACTCGCCAATAACTACTGTTACCAATTAAGCATTGATGCTGGTTAAGCTCACCTAGCGTATGAGGTTCGCCAAAACGCGCTAAATAGCTAGGTGCGGCACACATAATAAATCGTCGCGAGCTCAAGCGCCGCGCTTTTAGACTTGAGTCTTTTAAATGGCCTAATCGAATGGCTAAATCAAAGCCGCCTTCCAGCAGGTTTTCTTGCTCATTAGAGAGTGTTGCGATTACTTCTACTTCTGGGTGATCATGCATAAACGAATGCACTATAGGCATAATAAAACTCTCACCATACATAACCGGTGCTGTTAATTTAATTTTACCTTTAGGCGTTGTTTGCTGCGTTGCTAAGCTTTGCGTGGCATCGTCCATAGCATGTTGTAATTGCTTAGTTTGATGTAAAAAGGCTTCACCTTCTTTGGTTAATACCACTTTGCGGGTGGTACGGGTGAGTAACTGGGTGTTTAAACGCTGCTCCAGCGCCGTTACATGGCGACTTATATGAGCAACCGACAGTCCCAGTACATTAGCCGCTGCTGTAAAACTACCCTCTTCACCCACTGCTATAAATTCGTCTATGCCATCCCAACGCGCCATTATTACCATACTGTAAAAGTGTTTTAATAAATCAGAGATTATCATTATTTGAGAAACAAATACAATAGAGCCATCACCCAAACAAATTGGGTCTACAATTGTTATTTAAACCACTACAAAGGATAAACACATGTCTGAATTTATAAAATCAAAAGCAGCTATTGCGTGGGGTCCAAACCAACCATTAAGCGTTGAAGAAGTTGATGTGATGATGCCTAAAAAAGGCGAAGTAATGGTAAAAATTACTGCTACTGGTGTTTGTCACACTGATGCATTTACTTTATCAGGTGAAGATCCTGAAGGTATTTTCCCAGCAATTTTAGGCCACGAAGGTGCAGGCGTTGTGTATGCAGTGGGCGAAGGCGTAACCAGTGTTGAAGTAGGCGATCACGTTATTCCACTTTACACCGCTGAATGTGGCGTATGTAAAATGTGTACTTCAGGCAAAACTAACCTGTGTTCAGCAGTGCGCGAAACACAAGGTAAAGGCCTAATGCCAGATGGTACTACACGCTTTTTTAAAGACGGCCAACCAATTTATCACTACATGGGGACGTCTACTTTTTCTGAGTACACAGTACTTCCAGAAATTTCACTCGCAAAAGTAAACAAAGAAGCGTCGCTTGAAGAAATTTGTTTATTAGGCTGTGGCGTAACCACAGGTATGGGCGCGGTAACAAACACTGCAAACGTAAAACCAGGCGATACCGTGGCTATTTTTGGCTTAGGTGGCATTGGTTTATCGGCCATTATTGGTGCAAAAATGGCAGGCGCGGGTCGCATTATTGGTGTTGATATTAATACCAGCAAATTTGACCTTGCAACAAAACTTGGCGCAACCGATTTAGTAAACCCTAAAGACTTCGACAAGCCAATTCAAGAAGTGATTGTTGATATGACCGATGGCGGTGTTGATTACTCGTTTGAGTGTATTGGTAACGTTGATGTAATGCGCTCAGCACTTGAGTGTTGTCATAAAGGTTGGGGTGAGTCGGTAATTATTGGTGTAGCCGGTGCTGGCCAAGAAATTTCAACCCGTCCTTTCCAACTAGTAACAGGCCGTGTATGGCGTGGTAGCGCATTTGGTGGCGTTAAAGGCCGTTCACAATTACCTGAAATAGTTGAGCGTTACATGGCAGGCGAATTTGCTCTTAACGACTTTATTACGCATACCATGAGCCTTGAAGAAATTAACGATGCGTTTGATTTAATGCACGAAGGTAAAAGTATTCGTACAGTAATTCACTACTAATACGCTATTGGTAACCTATGTATTAAAAAGCCGTAATACTCAATTGTTTGCGGCTTTTAAGGATTTTTATGTTAGAAAATATCTCAAGTACAAAAGTAGCAGGTGGTTGGCACAAACAATATACCCACACTGCAACAAGTACCCATTGCACAATGCGTTTTGCGGTATTTTTACCACCTGGCGCAAGCGAAACAAATAAAGTGCCAGTACTATATTGGCTATCGGGTTTAACCTGTACAGACGAAAACTTTATGCAAAAAGCCGGCGCATTTAAAAAAGCGGCTGAGCTGGGTATTGCAATTGTAGCGCCTGATACAAGCCCACGTGGTGATAATGTCCCTGATGACGACAACTACGACTTTGGCCAAGGCGCAGGCTTTTACGTAAACGCAACACAAGCACCGTTCAATACACATTTTAATATGTATGACTATGTAGTTGATGAACTGCCTATGCTTATTGAGCAACACTTCCCAGTAACCAGTACTAAAGCAATTAGCGGTCACTCAATGGGCGGGCACGGCGCTTTAATGGTGGCACTTAAAAACCCTAAAGCGTTTGTTAGCGCTTCAGCCTTTAGCCCTATTGTTAATCCAATTGACTGCCCATGGGGCGTGAAAGCATTTACGGGTTACTTAGGCACTGACAAAGAGCTTTGGGCTCAATACGATTCGTGCGAATTGATGAAAAAAGCGCAGCAGGCTGATTTTCTCCCTATGCTTGTTACACAGGGCGATGCCGATGGGTTTTTAGAGGAGCAACTTAAGCCACAAAATTTAGCGGCTGTTGCTAAAAATAAAGGCTATCCGCTTAGCATTGAAATGCAAGCTGGCTACGATCATAGTTACTTTTTTATAAGCAGCTTTATTGACCAACACTTATCATTTCATAGTCAGTTTTTAACTGCGTAATCTCATTAGTGTGTAGATCAGATTTATCTACTTCTACACACTCTTTCAACACTTTACTCACTTGCCTACACACTTGTACCGTATTGCCCTCACCTTTTACTAAATTGATCAGCAATGAATCTATTTTTAACCCTATATCGGTAAAACTAAACCCGTTTTTGTCTTTCGGTACAGGTTCGAGTGGATTTTTATAAGGATCTGAACGAGCTGGGCTATTACTATATTTATTGGCGCGTGCATTTGACTGTGCCTGCCCATCAATTATAACACCAGCGACTGTGCAGCCACTTAGGTAAATAACACATAAACATAAAGTTAGCGCTCTCATGGCTCATCCTGATCAAAAATATTACCTAAATTATAAACATCTTTAAAAATAGTATTGTAAAAATATGTATACCTGTTCTATATACTTAATTTTGAGCGGCGTAAGCGTACAATTTAATACAGTGCGTCATCCTTTTATTAATAAAATGGGTTTAAGCCCTAATACTTAAATTCACTTATACACTCTTTTATAAAGCCCACCAGCTGCAAAATAAAAATAACTAAAAACGGTAAAGCGCCAATAATAGCAATGGTTCTGTTTAGTGGCTCATTATTTTGTACCAGTAATATAAAGGCACAAAGCCCAAGCGCGAGTGACCAACCATAAATACTCCATGCTTTTGCCTTTTTGCTATTTGTTAAATCACGTATTACTAATATGGCCGAGTCGGCTGAGGTAACCACAAAAATAAGTAACAGTAACAAGCTTGACCAAATAAGTACGGCGCCTTGCCAGCCTAACTGCTGAAAAAATATAAATAGCCCTTGGGTATAGTCGGCTTTAATGGCATCTAAAATACCGGCATGGTAGGTTTTATCCCATGCGATAGCCGAGCCCGAAAACACACTAAACCACACAATAGTCACAAGCGTAGGTAGCAAAACTACGCCCAATATATATTGCCACACTGGCCGGCCTTGGCTAATTTTAGCTAAAAACACGCCAACAAAAGGTCCCCACGCTAACCACCAAAAATAATAATTGTAGGTCCAGCCATTTGCCCACTCGGGGTTATTAAGTTGCCTTTGTAATTGCCATGCCCCTGTAAAAATAAGCCGTAGGTAATCCCTTGTGCCATCAATGGCAATAGCCATTATAGGCTGTATGGGCATTAACAAAAGTAGCCACAATAAAAGTAAAAAAGCTAGCCAAACATTAAACTTACTCAGCGTTTGAATACCTTTTTTAAGCCCAAGCTTGGCCGATATTGTATACAGCAATACAATTAAGCTGACTATGATAAAACCAGATACAAGCGCGGACTCTATCCCTAGGTTTATTTCAATTCCCTTGCGTAGCAATAACGTAGAGTTTGCAATTGTCCCAACCACACCAAAAAAAATGGCGAGCACGGCCACTAATTTAACAATAAAGGTAAGCCTGTTTTGGTATTTTATATTTATTGCGCCTTTTAATGCACTGATTACCGGTGCGCTAATATCACCACTGCAATGACTGTTTTTTGTTAAGCCACCTAACACAAGCCCAAATACTGCATAAAGAGCCCACGCATGCGCCCCCCAGTTAACCAACGTCAGCGCTAAAGCACTACTTACTTTGTCAGGGTAAAGTGTATGTTTTAAAGGAGAGTTGACTACATTCAACGCAGGCTCCGCAACTCCCCAAAAAATCAAACCCGACCCCATCCCTGCGGCAAAAAGCATAGAAAGCCAGCCAAATAAGCCAAATTCAATACGGGCATTGTCACCGCCTACTTTTCGCCTCCCAAGCGGGCTTATGGCAATAACGATGACTGCAAGTTATAAAAAATTTACTAACAAAAAAAACGGCGCCCCTAAAAAACTTAAGGCGTTATTTATAAGTGGTTGCAAATAATTAGTAAGTAATTGAGGCGCCAAAAATGCAATAGCACAAAGAGTAAGGCAAAGTAATAACGCTGTTTTTTCAAGCTTGGTTGTATGTAAAGGCAAGTGAAATACTGTTTATTAATGTTTAATAATAAAATAATACGCACTTTGCATAATTAATTAAACGCATAGGCAGGGTTTATCTGTAAAAGCGTAAATTAACTATGTAAATGTTACCAATTAATCAATGAATGCCTCTCAAATTTAAATTTAACACATTGATTTTAAGCAATAAAACAAGCTGGCCTGTAGGTTGCTATTAGTTTACACCCTTAACCAATAGAGACCATTATGGAAATTGATTTACAGTGGAACGAAATCATCGATAATTTAGTACACCTTGGCATTGCCTACATACTCGCACTGCCTATGGCTTACGACAGGGAGCGAAGCCACCATGGTGCAGGGTTAAGGACTTTTCCGCTTGTGGCAGTTGCCTCATGTGGCTATGCGGTAATTGCTATGTCAGTGCTAGAAGGTGCAGAAGCGCAATCTAAAATGCTACAAGGGATTATTACCGGCATAGGCTTTATTGGCGGTGGTGCAATTTTAAAAAATAATAAATCTACATCAGGTACCGCAACAGCAGCAAGCATATGGAATATGGGTTTAATTGGTATAGCGGTTGCCTACAGCCGTTACGAAATTGCTATTTTATTAGCTATCATTAATTTTATAACACTGAGGTACATTAAAAAGTTTAAGTAATGCTAAGGTGTACCATTATGTAATTACTAAAAAGAAGATAAATTGTGAGTAACTACTGCAACCTAAATTAATGTAATAAATCAAGGCGCTTAAAAGCGCTCAAGCTCGCATGACGATACTATATAACATATAATATCGCTAAATTTATACAACGTATTTGAGCTTAATGATGTCGTCTCACTCTACAGCCCCTCGGTTGCATCATATTGATTTATTGCGTGGCATTATCATTATATTTATGGTGATTGACCATGGTATGTATTATTGTCTTAATTACTCAGTAACCGATCCTATGACGGTTCCGGGTACCAGCCCTGTTACTTTTTTCACCCGCTTTATTTCGCACTTTTGCGCCCCTTTATTTGTTTTTTTAGCAGGCCTTTCAGCAGCTGTTACTGAGCATAAATACGCTTCAACTAAGGCATTTTCTTACAATTTAATTGTCCGTGGGTTGGTGCTAATCATTTTTGAATTTACCATTGTTTCGTGGTCATGGAGCTTTAACCCCGCTTTTCCAATGTTATACGCACAGGTCATTTGGGCAATAGGCTGGGGATTTGTCATATTAGGCTTATTACGTTTATTAGGCATTTACGGCGTACTAATAAGTGCTTTATTGTTGGTGTTTGGCCATAACCTATTTGATGGCGTAAGCTTTGAGCCAAATACGTTTGCACATACACTTTGGTCTATTGCACATCAAAAAAATGTACTTGAACTACCTTTGGGCTTAAAAATGAGAACAACTTACCCAGTTGCGCCCATTGTAGGTTTAATGGCTTTAGCCTACTGCGCGGGGGTATATTATAAAAAACACCAGTACAAAGCTCAGGTGATGAATCATGCAGCTATATTAGGTGCAAGCTGCCTTGCTTTATACACTGTGCTGCGCGGTTTTAATTTATACGGCGACACTTCAGTATTTACTATTCATACCAATACTATTAATACTGTTATGTCGTTTTTAAATCCGACTAAATACCCACTGTCATTACAATTTATGTTGCTAACCGTGGGCCTTGGGCTAATTGCGCTTAAACTTTTAAGCCATGTTAAAGCCGACTTTTCTCGCAACTTTTTACAAGTGCTTGGTAAAACCAGTATGTTCTCATACCTTGCACATTTGTATTTATTGCACGCTGTCGCTTGGTTGCTTATCCCTGTTTTAGGACTTAGTTTTAGCGATATGACATACGGTGACACATTAGTAGGCCTTCCACCGGGGTACGGTATGAGTTATGGCGCAACTTTGTTATTTATAGCTGTGGTTATAGGCTTAACCACTTTACTTGCAAAACGCTATTTAGGCTGGAAGCGCAATAATAAGCACACTCTAATTGCTAAATATATATAACAAAAACCCCACATAATATTGTGGGGTTTTTATTTAAGTGTTTATTACCAATAAAATACTTTATAAAAAGCTTTCACCAGTTTGTTTTAAAGTAACCGTTTGCGCCTGTGCACTTTTAATTAATAGCCCACAACGAATATCATTTTTTGAAATTAATATTTTATCAATCTCGTTGGTATTATAATTAACGACTTTGTTTTCACAGCGAAGTTGTACTTTAGATAACGGTTTACTCGCACTAAGTTTAACCGTACCTTTAGAAAGTAAAGGTAAAACCGCTTTTTCAGATTCAAGTGTTATTTGCTGATTTATAGCGCCAGAATTTTTATAAATGTCATTCACTTGTGCAAGTAATTGCGCTCTATTTTCCTCGCTAAACGTTATCGATTCAATATCGCCTAATGCATCAATTGCATCGTAAGCACGTACGTAGTCTTGTTTTGAAATAAACCACTGTAAGGCATTTTTAATAACACGTTTTTTTATTTGATCCGGTAAGTTATCTCTAAACAAAAAGGCTTCATAAATAGACTTATCAAAGCTTTTCCAATCTTGCACAAAGTAGCTATGTTGGCTTTTAAGCCAAGCCAGTAAAACTATTTCGACTGTGTTTTTAGTGTGTTCGTTTTCAAGCTCAGTAATATACGTTTTAGCTTCATCGTACTTTTTATCATCAATAAGCTGGCTGGCTTTCTCATAATCGTCAAAAAACGCCGGGATGCCTGATCGTTAGAAAAACTAGCATGTACATTTTGCGAGCTTACCGTAATAGTTTTCGCCGTAGGCACTGCCATTTATCTGTGCACTTTTATAATTAAGCTTAGAAACATAATCGAGAACTTCTCGTTGATATTTTTTTGACCAAGCGAAGCCACAATTTCGATATCACTCACCTGGCCGTTTTCATCAACCACGTAGCTACTTAAATTAATCCCTTCTAACCTTGATGCACGCGGCGAGGTATTAGTGAGCTGGTCGTAATTTTTATTAATAATTTCAGCAGCTACAAAATCATCTGCTGATACTGATAAGTGAGTAAAGGTTGAAGCGAGAGAAAGTGCTAGTAAAAGTTTTTTCATCGATATATCCATCCTAGATTATGTTTCTAATATAAAAACAAAGGTACTCCATAAATGCAAGTTAATCCATAAAAAAACACGTCATTTTTTAATCAATTTTATACCAATCCGCTTTATTAAGTGATCTATTTTAAGGTTGGAAAACGTGTTTGTAGCTAGGAAAAAAGTTGGCTATTTAATTAATCTAATTGAGAATTTTAACGCTTGTAGCGACATGTTTAGCCGCGCAAAATGATTGAGTATTACGGATTGGTATTATTATGGGTTTTATAAAAGACACAGGCATAAAAAAAGGCGCTTTAAACAGCGCCTTTGGATTCAAGTATGTGTGCTTAAAACATATCTTGATAGGAGTTGGTTGTATTAAACGAAATTGCTTTATCAAAACCAGGAAGCTCTATGCCGTCCTCGCCAATTACAATATCGTTATCGTCAATGGCGCCATCACCAAAACGATATACTAATTCGTACTTACCAAGGTCAGCTTGCGCTTTATAGGTATTTTGCGCCGCAACAACGGATGTGTTTTTATCAGCGTAATCACTCAGCGCTTTTTCACCATGGCGTTTAGCAAGCATTTGAAGTGTTACTTTAGCGCTTAGTACAGTAGCAGTGGCGTTATTACCGCCAAAACCTTTTGAGTTTATAAAGGCTATGTCCATGTCGCCACAATCGTAGTGGCTGTTACGTATATCTAAGTGTTCAGCATAAACATCGTCGGCAACTTTATCTATGGTAGTAATACCCGGCATAATATTATGGCTAAATACACCCAGCGCAATAGCAAGCTGATCGCCACTGGCGGGAGCAATTGTATGCCCTACATAAGCTTTTGGCGCCGTCACTTTCCAGCTATCAATGGCAAACGTTTGTGCCACTTTATGATAAATAAGTGACTCTGTGACTCTATTTTGCGGCGTGCTAGAACCGTGCGCTAAAATAAAGCTGCGCTTTTGTAACGCCTCTTTACCTAATAAACTTGTTGCAAGCGCTGCAGATTTGGCCATTGTAATGTAGTTACCAGGGCCCGGTGAGGTGATTGATTTTTTTATACCATCGGCATTTACAAATACATCCGGTACTGAACCCATAATGTCTGCACCTAGTTCAAGTGCTAACGCATCGTCCATTAGAATGGCCACTTGTGCGCCTTCACCTAATGTAAAGCCACAGTTTTCACCGAATGGGCGGCTACTTTTACGGTAATCGGGCTCTTGTTCACTGCTTAAATTATCTAAACGGCGCAGGCCTTCAACATTAGCAAGGGCGCTCATATTACCAAAGCCTTCTACTACTTCAGGCGTAATAGCGCATTCAACACTTGCTACCACCGCAACACGGGTGCGCCCTGCCTGAATATCGTTTACTGCAGCGCGTAAGTTATATAAAAATGTGGCACATGCACCCGAGGTAGAAAACGTAGTACCTACATTACCTGTAACGTAGGCATTTATAAAATCAGTCGACATCGTGTTTAAGCCAAGTGCTAATTGCTTTGTACTAACACGATCGCCCTGCTGGCGTGCTTTAACTAAACCGCCTAATCCTTTGTCGTCCATTTGGCCAATAACCGAGGCTGAATAAGTACCAATTTTATCTGGCTCTACGCTATTCATTATGCGTTGCCAATCAAGACCAGTTGACTTAATAGCATCGTTTGCTGCAAATATAGTGGCTTGTAAACCGCGAGGCTGGTAACGGCTGTTATACATTATTGATGGATCAAACCCGGTAGGAAACTGGCCTGCCGATTTAATTGGGTTATCACGGGTAGAATCTAGTTTTACATCTAGCTCTGCCGCTATAGTCACTTTTACTTTTTTGCCTTCAAGCTCTTGTACTTTCCAACTGGCAGGCAATGGGGTTGGTAAATCGCGTGCGCGCGTTTCAAAGACAATTGCGTTTTCATCAGAGGACTTTAACGTCATCTTTTGCTGCCAAGGCGTGGCATCTGCATCAAAGTGCTCTTTTTCAATTTTACGAATAAGCGTCCCAGCAATAATTTGCTCACCAAAGCGTGCTTCTATGTCGCTTTGCTCAACATTATTACCGTTTGTGTCTTGTAACTGGCCATCAACAACGCGTACTAAGTTCATTAATGTGGCGAGGCCTAAAAATGTTTCACTACGAGCTTGTGCGTTTAATGCGTCTAACACGATACGGCGGTAACCTTGATGAAAAGAAGTACGGCCCGCGGCGTTAATACCACCCATGCCTACTATTACGGGTAATGCTGTCATAATTAACCTTTAAAACGTGTTATAGGAGAAGCCAACAGTTTAATTGGATTAATCACAGCGCTTTGTGCTTTAATAGCCAAATATTCAGCATTAAAGGCCAAAAAGTACTGGTCGGAGCATTCACATGCATAAAAAATCAGTAAACCCTGCGTTAAATATTGCCATTGCAGTGTACCCGCATTTACTTATTACCAGTTTAACACTGCCTATTGAAATGCTAAGAGCCGGTGAGGCTTATGCAAAAGGCCATTTAAGCCACACGGACTTTAGACCGCTTAGTATAAATTTAATTGCTAAAAATAATGAGCCAATACAAAACCGTACTGGGCTTGCCATAGTTCCCGACTGCACCACACAAAACGCGCCCTACAACGACCTAATTATTGTACCTGGGATTTGGCGAAACCCTCGTCCTGTAGTACGTACTAATAAAGAAGTGGTTGAATGGCTACAAGAAAGTTTTGAAACCGGCAGTCATATAATTGGCGTAGGCACGGGTAATTGCTTAGTTGCAGAGGCAGGCTTACTTGATGGGCACCCTGCAACAACCCATTGGCATTACGCTAAACAATTTAGCAACGACTACCCGCTAGTACGCTTAAAGCCCGACTTTTTTATCACCCAGTCTGAGCGCATGTATACGGTGGCAAGTTTAAATGCCCTTGCCGATGTAATCGTTCATATTATTAGCCAATACTATGGCAAAGCCGCTGCGCAACATGTAGAGCGTAACTTTTCGCACGAAGTACGTAAACCATACGAAGATCAGCGCTACCTTGAAGGCGCGGTTGACCGCCATCCAGATGAACTCATAGCGCAAATTCAGTTTTGGCTTAAAACTAATTTAGCCAGCGAGTTAAACTTACAAGAAGTAGCCGCCCAATTTAGTTTGAGCTACCGTACATTTACCCGCCGCTTTAAGCTTGCGACTAATCAAAGCCCTATAGAATATTGGCAACAATTACGGGTAGAAGGCGCTAAAGAGCTATTAGCTTCATCTAATTTAACGATTCAAGAAGTAGCACTTGAGGTCGGCTATAATGACCAAGGCCATTTAACCCGCGTGTTTAAAAAAGTGCTTAGCCAAACGCCAAGCGAGTACAGAAAAGTAGTACGAAGAAAACTATTTGGCTAATGCAAATAAAAACGCCACTAAATTAGTGGCGTTAAATCAGTGGCTTTCTGAGTCGTTAAAGTCTTTTCGGTAGTAACGCTTTTGATAATTTTTTACTTTAGTGTGCACGCCTTTGCTTAGGCTTTTAAATTTTGCCTCCAGTACATCTACACCGTATAAAATACCAACCACCAGCACCGAAAGTTTAATGGCTGCACCTAAATTGTCGGTGGCTATCATTACCCCAATTGAGGCAAGCACCCAAATGGTTGCAGCAGAGGTCACCCCTACTACAGCGCCGTCTTTTGCAAGCATAACGCCAGCGCCTAAAAAGCCAATACCTGTAATTATTTGCCCCACTACACGAGAATGATCAATCACATCACCTTGTAAGTTAAACGCAGTTGATAAAAACAAATACGTGCCCAGCGTGATTAAAGCTGAGGTACGAATACCCACAGGTTTACCGCGCAATTGCCGTTCTAACCCAATTATGGCACCGCAAAAAGCGACGGTACCAATGGCCGCCCACGAATAAGGGGCTACATCAATTAAATCTAAAAAAGTCACTCTTTTTTATAAACCTATTAATTATTTGCAATGGCCACTGCGGTTCTTAAACGTTGGCTACCAAATGCTGACATTTTACTAAAATCACTGCGCGCTATAGGTACGTACTGGCAATCTATAGCGAGTTGTTTGTCGCTTCCTGGCTCGCAAAACGGGTCATGAACATACACGCAGTGCTCATCAAGGTGGGTAACGCACACCCAATGAGGTGATTTTTTACCATCAAAACTGTATGTGCTAATTAGTAGCAGCACACTAAAGCCTTGGCTTAACCACTGTTCAATATGCTCAAGCTCTACATCTTTATAGCTAAGTGGTATATTTGCGTGCGCTATACCCTCTACAAATTGCTTATGCACAGTAGCAAGCACCACTTTTTTATTTTCACTGCGTACACCATCTAAAAACAAAGGCTCTGTGGTATTTACCATTACCTCGCTTTTAAAGCCGCGTTTATTAGCCGCCAGTGCTAAACCAAACGGATGGCAACCACCGTAGCCCAATGTCATAAAAATAGTGGTGCCTTCGCGCCAAAGTGCCAACTCATGTGTTTGGCTAAGCTTAGTTGTTGGCTCAAGTGCCCCCATTGCCATTAATAGCGCCGCAGGCCCACAGGTAAACTCGGTAGTTTGTTGGTACCACGGCGTTAACCGCGCTACTTTTAGCTCACGCGTTTGGCGAATATTTTTTTGCATTCGCAGTGCATCACTATGATCGTCATAATAATCACTATATTGACCAAACACTCTGTAACCCAAACTTTTATAAAGCCCTATCGCACTTTCGTTATTTACCGCCACTTCTAAACGTAAGTAAAGCCGCCCACGCTCACTGGTTTGTTTTTCAAGCTCAGCTAATAACATTTTAGCAATGCCTTTACCTTGCACTGTGGGTAATACAGCAAGCGAATATAAACGCGCTAAACGCGTGCCTTTATGGCACCACACCAGCCCATAGCCGCATACTTGCTCGCCGTTATCTGCAACGAGCAAAATACCGTGCTTAGCACTTAGCCAACGCTTTAAACTACGCGGGCTCAATTTATCGTTATTAAAGCAAGTATTTTCAACGTCAATCAGTGCGGTTAAATCACTGCTAAGTGCTTTTCGAATAACAAGGTTACTCATGTATTAGCCACGGCCTCGCGCTTCTAAACGTTGTTTAAATTCATCCATAATGATCATGTATAGCTCATCGCCTAAATAGCCATCTTCTACTTTGTGATCAATACTTGGATTGTCATTTACTTCAAACACATATGCTTTGCCTTGATGTTCTTTAACATCTACGCCATATAACCCTTTACCCACTGTTTTGCACGCTTTTAAAGCGGCATCTAACACGGCTTTTGGTAACTCAAAGGTAGGTAGCGTTTCAAAGCCACCAGAGAAAAACCGTTTAGTATCGTGATTATAAATTTGCCAATGGTTGCGCGCCATTAAGTAGCGGCACGCATAAATAGCGCGGCCATTTAATACCCCTACTCGCCAATCGTATTCTGTGTACATGTATTCTTGTGCAAGTACCAATGCGCTATGTTCAAACAGCTCGGTTAGTTTAGCTTCAAGCTCACTGCGGTTTGCAACTTTAAACACCCCTTTTGAGAACGACCCTTCAGGCATTTTTAAAACCAGCGGATAGGTAAACGCCTCTTCTAATTGCTCAAGCGTTGGCGCTGCTTGATCAGCCACTACCACCGTTTTTAAACTGGGCACTTTTTGATAATTAAACGCATCGTGTAAATACACTTTATTACAACAGCGTAAAATAGACTCAGCATCGTCAATAACCACTAAACCAAGGCTTTGCGCTTTACTAGCAAGGCGATACGTTGGGTGGTCAATTGCTGCAGTTTGGCGAATAAATAACGCATCAAACTGGGCAATGTTGTCTATTTCATCAAAACTGAGTGCTTGCGCATTAATACCATGTTTAGCCGCGGCTTTTATAAAGCGGGCAATTGCGTCTTTATCGCTCGGTGGTACTTTTTCGTTATGATCAACAAGGATTGCCATGTCCCATCTAAAACGGCGCTGCACAGTACCAATGCGCCACTGTGTTTGGGTAAACGTATTTAGTTTTGCTACAAAATTGCTATATTGCTCATCGCTTAAAGAGCTAAGCGAACCTTGCTGTAACAAACCTTGTTCATCTACATATAAAATAGGCGCTGGGTATTGTTTAAATACCGATTTAGCCGCTTTACTTTGCAGCTCGTTTAAGGCATTACCAAAGTAAATTTCGCCATCAATCGAGCCAATATTTAACATAGGAGCTTGGCCGCTTCGAAGCGCGTTTATTGATTTAACGCTGGGTAACACTTGGTGTTTACGCGCCTCTGCAAGCAAAGAGCAATAGTAACCCTTACTCAAGTATTGGCTTGAGTCGCATAAATTAATAATGCGAGTTTTAGGTTCATTATGTTTTGGGTAATCACGTAAGTAACTATTAAACGTAATCACATTGTCGAACGATTGAGCAAGTGTTTGCTCGTTGTTATCAACCACTATTAAGGTTTTAAACACGACTTTTCCTAGTTAAGTCAGAAATATAAAAAGCATGCCTAATAAAATACTCAGCACTATAAATAGAAACACCCAGCGTACTAAGTGGGCATTGCGCGTATCACTTAATACGATGGGTGCTTTAACAAATACCTACTGTAAGTGTTAGCGCTTAAATTGCTTAAGCGACATCTGCTTTATATGCCCTTTTTAAAAACCACACAAACGAGATATTTTTAGCGTGAAGATAAAAAATATTGATTAACTATATTTTCCTATTAATGCAGATTAAAATACGCAAAATTAATATTTTATGAGCGTTATAAATGTCACATCCTGCCTGCCCACAGTGCCAATCTGAATATGTTTACGAAGACCAGCAACTGCTTATATGCCCTGAATGCGCCTATGAATGGAACCCAAATAGTACAAGCGATGAAGGCGCAATTTCAGTTAAAGATGCCAACGGCACCCAACTTACTGATGGCGATAAAGTAACCGTAGCCAAAGATTTAAAAATAAAAGGCAGCTCACAAGTCATTAAAATTGGCACCAAAGCGGTCGTAAGGCGTGTTCTTGATAAAAAAGATCACGAGCTAGATTGCAAAGTAGATGGTATTGGCGAAATGATGGTAACAGCGAAGTTTGTGAAAAAGGCTAACTCGTAGGTCGGATAAAGGGCGAAGCCATGCCATCCGAAGCGTAATAAAGGCCGAAATTATTTCATTTAACAAAAACTTTTGTACAAAACTAAAGTGTATTATGAAGCTATAGCTTTGTCGGATGGCGCTTCGCTTATCCGACCTACGAAATATTTATATTTTTTATCCGCACCAATTATTTGCATAAATACCTTGTTTCACGGCTCTATGAAAGCTTGAATAAGGCCAATCAGCTACTTGACTAACTAGGCCATGTTTTAACGGATTAAAATGAACATAGTTAACATGATGCCAATAATCATTATCATCCCTAATAGCATGTTCCCAAAAACGGCGCTGCCAAATTCCACGTTCATTTTTACGTTTCCGTGTTTGAGTTAAAAACTCTGTCTTTGGGAGTGATTTTGAAAATCGCTTTTTAATTTCTCGCCAGCGACTCGAATAATCCACATCATCATCTGGTAAAGTTAAAACTGCATGAAGGTGATCGGGCAGCACAACCCATGCATCTATATAAAATGGCCTTTGAGATTTAACAAAACGGATAGACTCTCTTAATAAATCGATATGCTCAACCAACAACGATTTATTCCTATCGAGCAAATTAACTGTAAAAAAGTACGTCCCACCTTTTACATATTTACGACGATATTGCATTGCATATCCATTGTATTATTTGTTACGCATTAGACAAATAAAGCGTAATTTTAGGATATATACAACATTGACGTAGGTCGGATAAAGGGCGAAGCCATACCATCCGACAATTAATTTATAAGTATAAGCGTTTATTGTATTGATATGGTTTTGTCGGATGGCGCTTCGCTTATCCGACCTACATATAAAACTAATACTTTATAAAATTTCTACTACCTCGTATTCGTGGTTTTTGCCTGCAATACTTAGGCTTATTTCATCATCAAGCTGTTTGCCTAAAAGCTGTTTACCGAGGGGTGCTTCGGGTGTAACAACTTGAATAGTGAGCCCTTTTACTTCAACCGTTAAGCCGCCTGCGGCTGGGCCTAAATAAAACCATTTTTGTAAGGCGTTTTCATCTTCTAAACAAACGAGTGAGCTTATAATCACTTTATTGTGAGTGGGCTCTTTAAAAATGGCTTCAAACTGTTTAATGCTTTTGTAGCAATCGTTTACACGCTCAGCTTGCCCTTGTGCTAAATAAGCGGCCTCGAGTCCTAGGGTATCGTACTGCGTTTCTGCAACGCTTTCTTCGTGAGTTGCGGCGTCGTGCGCGGCTTTTGCTGCTTGTTTTGCACTGTTTAATTGGGCTTCTAGTGCAAATTTAAGGTGTTCTATTACGTGGGATTTATTCATGAAAGGCGCTAATAACCAATACGGTAAACTATGTGATTAATTTTACCGTTATAAGGCGCTTAAAACCATTATTTTAAGCGCCTGTGTTTTAATGAAGATTTTTAAAAGCATTTATTGCTAGGGCATATCGAGCAGCGCTTGCGTTTCTGCATCTTGTTTTTCTTCGTAATTTTTAGCACTTAACCCTAAAAGCTCGGGTAACGTGGCGGCAATACAAATAGATGAGAACGTGCCTACTACAATGCCGGTAAATAGCGCGATGGCAAAGCCTTGTAATGGCGCACCCGCGAGGAGCCAAACACTTGCAACTGTAGCAAGTGTGGTACCCGATGTAATAAGCGTACGCGTTAAGGTACTTTTTATGGCGTTGTTAATAATACTTGCGGGGCTAAGCGCATTATTAGATTTAACACGTAAAAGCTCGCGTACTCTATCGCCTACTATTATAGAGTCGTTAAGTGAGTAACCTATAATGGCCAGCAAACTGGCAAGTACCGTTAAATTAAACTCAATACTTAATAGCGAAAATAGCCCCAGTACCAGTAATAAATCATGCACTAGCGCAACTACAGAGCCTACGGCTAAACGCCATTCAAACCGTACAGCTAAATAAAGCATTACTGCAACCATAGCTGAAAATAGCGCTAAACATCCTTGCTCAAACAGTTCATCACCCACTTGCGAGCCAATATACGCTGATGATAAAACCTCGGCGTTAATATCGGCATTTTGTGTAATGGCGCTTTGCCAATCATTGCTGTTTGCTTTTGAACCGCTGGGTGCTTCGCGTAGTTGAAAGTGATTATTCCCTTGTGCGGTTAGTTCAAACTCGCCATTGTGATTTTTAGTAATAAATTGCTCAAGCTGTTTTAGCTCAACACCTTGGCTGGTGGTAAATTCTGTTAGGTAACCACCGGTAAAGTCGAGTCCAAAATTAAGCCCTTTGTGACTAAGCGTAAATACCGATAGCAGTACAAGTATGGCGCTCAAAAGCATGCCCGAAAAACGCAGACGCGTACCCGCCTCGCCCTTTAAAAAAGTGTTAAGCATGTGCATTTACTCCTGCTTTTTTAGCCATTTTTAAATATACCGTTTGGCTTAGTACTTTTGATACGTACACGCCAGTAAATACCGAGGTTATTAAGCCAAGTGCCAATGTTATGGCAAAACCTTTAACCGGGCCGTAACCTATTCCATATAAAATAAGCGCGGTGATCATGGTGGTTATATTGGCATCAAATATGGTGTTAGCGGCTTGCTTGTAACCTTCTTGAATAGCTTGATAAGCAGAGCGGCCTTTTCTACGCTCTTCTTTTATTCGCTCAAATATAATAACGTTGGTATCTACCGCCATACCAATGGTGAGTACCAGCCCGGCAATACCCGGAAGTGTTAGCACAACCCCTGGTAATAACGACATTAGCCCCACAAGCGACGTTAAATTTAATAACAGCGCTACGTTTGCAATAAGCCCTAAACGGCGATACCACATTGCCATAAAGGCAAGTGTAATACCCATGCCTAGCATCAATGCGGCCAAGCCGTTAGTTATATTTTCTTGACCTAGGCTTGGGCCAATTGTTTGCTCGTGCACAATAGTAACCGGTCCAGTTAGCGAGCCTGCGCGTAATAATAGTGCTAAATCGGCCGCTGCTTGTTGGCTTTTCATATTGGTAATGCTAAAACGTGAACTTAAATGCTGCGCAATATTTGCCACATTTATAACTTCGCTTTTTTTAACCGTTTCACCTTTAGCGTTTTGAGAGTATTGTGAATAAACCGTGGCCATAGGTTTACCAATATTTGCTTTTGAAAACGCCGACATGGCATCGCCGCCTTGTCCATCAAGGCTAAGTTGCACAAGGGGTTTACCCCAGTCATCGCGCCCTATGGTGGCGTTATTAATATGCTCACCGGTAAAAATTGGCACAGGATCAAGTTTGATGGTCCCGCCCGATTGCATATCAAATGTTTTACCACCAATTTCTTTTAACTGATAAAACCCAAGTGATGCAGTTGCGCCTATAATGCGCTTTGCCTCTGTTGGGTCTTGCAGGCCAGGTAGCTCTATGCGTATACGGTTTTTACCTTGGCGCTGAGTGACGGCTTCGGTAATGCCTAATTCTTCTATGCGTGAGCGAAGCGTTGTGAGCGTTTGACTCATTACTTCTTTATCAAAGTTGCTTCGCCCTTGCTCTGAATAGGTGAATTTTGCATTTTTAATATCACCATTACTGGTTGTTGAAACTGCTAAATTAGCAAAGCGACTTTGTAGCTCATTAATTACCGGGGTAAGCTTTTTCGCTCCATTTGGGTGTGCATTTATTTCAAAGCCGTGCCCTGTTTGCAGCACTTTAAGGCCGTGCGCTTTTTGCTTAATAATAATTGATTTTGCTTGCTGGTACGCACTGACTAATTGCTCATCAATTGCTTTATCTAAATCTACGTCGAGTACAAATAACACACCGCCGTTTAAATCTAGTCCCAATTTTATTGGTGATAAACCAAACTCTTGCAGCCAAAGTGGGCTCGTTGCATGTTCTACAATTTTAACTTGCGTGTTTGGGTACTGCGCCTTTATAGCCGCTTGCGCTTGTGCGCTTTTAGTTGGCTCGTTTAACAAAATATTTATAGATGTTTGATTATTTAGCCCTTGCTCAACTTTTAAGCCTTGGTTATTTAAAAAAGTAACTAATGCATTAGTACTTGGCACAACTTGTGTTTCGCTATGAGGTGCATTGCTTACATGTAACCACGATTTATTTGGGTATAAGTTGGGTAATGCGCTAATGGCTAATAAAACCAGCACAATAAGCATGGCTATATAGCTTAATTTAAATTTAGCCATAAACGGCTTGTGATCTTTTTTTACACTTAACATGGTGTTTCCTTATTACCAGAACCGGTAACGTACTTTTTAAAAGCACAATTAATCTCAAGGCTTAAACATAAAACGTTAAAACCTAATAAAAATTAAATAAGAAAATTAAGCGTGGTAGGTACTTACGGCGGTATAAAGTAAATTAGCGTCTTTCCAGCCGCTGAGTCGCGACTTTTTGCTATGCGTTACAAGTGTATACCATGGCCGTTGGGCAATAAACGCGTTGGGGCTTAGGTATATTTCTCTAAAAAGGGTGTGTGCAAAAAATTCAAATACAACGTCGTATTCAGGCTCACTTTGCGCGACATGTAAAAATAACGAAGAATTACTGGCCGTTAACCTAGGTTGATGAGCGTCAAACCCTGTTTGATGTGTTTTTTTGTGCTCACTCCCCTTTACCGATTTTGATATAGGCAGCGTTTTAACTAACTCAACGCTATCAGCAAACACACTCAATGAGGTGGTTACAGTGTTTAATTTATGTGTGACGCACTGCGCACTACTTTGAACACTAAAAAGCGCACAAAACAGCAAAAAAGCAGTTATAAACACACGAACGTTAAACATGGTTGCGTCAACCTAAAATAAGGGATGCGTAGTATATATGGGCAAGCATTTAAAATACAATGCATATTAATTAAGTATTTATTTGACTGAGATCCGTAATGCGCTCTAAACACAGTACTATAAAACGCGCCGATGCAATGACCTTAAAACAAAGCATTAAAACGCTGTGGCCATACATTACTAAATTTAAAGGGCGCGTACTTTTAGCCCTTTTAGCGCTTATAGGAGCTAAAGGCGCGACTCTTTTAATGCCTTGGGCATTAAAAGAAATTATCGACTCGGTTGATAAATCAATCAATCCAGTTTTAGTTATCCCTGCATTACTATTGATTTTGTATGGTGGACTTAGGTTTGCCAGCGTGTTTTTAGGCGAAGTAAGAGATGCGGTGTTCTCTCGTGTGACAGAGCACGCGATGCGCGATATTGGGTTAAAAGTATTTAAACATTTACACTCGCTAGAGCTTGCTTTTCATCTCGATAGGCAAACCGGTGGAATAAGCCGTGATATAGAGCGTGGTATTAGTGGGCTGAGCTTTTTAATGCGTTTTTTAATGTTTAATATTGTCCCCACCCTTTTTGAAATACTGACCGTTGCTATTATTTTTGGCTCGCTATTTTCTATTTGGTTTGCGTTAATAACCTTATTAGCGGTTGCTATTTATATTACCTTTACTGTAACAGTAACGCAGTGGCGAAACCGTTTTATACGCGAGGCAAACGCCGCCGATAACCTTAGTAATACGCGCGCCATAGACAGCCTGCTTAACTTCGAAACTGTAAAATATTTTAATAACGAAGAATTTGAAGCTAAAACATATGACTCTTTTTTAGCAAATTGGGAAACCGCCCGTTTAAAAAATAGAATGTCGTTGCTTGCGCTTAATTCAGGACAAGCGTTGATAATTGCAAGCGCTATTACAGCGCTGATGTGGTTAGGTGCCAAGGAGGTGGTAACGGGCGCTCTAACAATTGGCGAGCTAGTAATGATAAACGCCTACATGCTCCAATTATTTTTACCACTTAACTTTTTAGGATTTGTTTATCGAGAAATAAGGCGCGCCCTAACCGATTTAGAAAACATGCTGGGCTTACTTAATAAAAAACCACAGGTAACGCAGCGCCCCCATGCTCAACACCTTTGTATTAGTAAAGGTAATATAGCCTTTAATAATGTCAGTTTTAGTTACGATGCCAACCGCCCTATTCTTAGTAATATTAGCTTTAAAGTTAAAGCTGGCAGTAAGGTTGCCGTTGTAGGTGCAAGTGGTGCAGGTAAAAGCTCGTTGGCGCGGTTACTTTATCGCTTTTACGATATTAGCGCGGGCAGTATAACCATAGATAACCAAGCTATAGACTCCGTCACCCTCGATAGCCTGCGTAAAGCCATTGCTATAGTGCCACAAGACACCGTGCTATTTAACACCAGCATACGCGAAAACATTGCCTATGGCAGACCCACAGCAAGCGATAGTGAAATAGATAAAGCAATAGAAATGGCCCATTTAAAAGACTTTATTTCAACTTTAGCGCAAGACGATAAAACGTTAGTGGGCGAGCGCGGTTTAAAAGTATCTGGCGGCGAAAAACAACGTATTGCAATTGCACGTGCAATTTTAAAGCAATCTCCTATTTTAATTTTTGATGAGGCAACCTCGGCGCTCGACTCGCACGCGGAGCAAGCCATTTTAAAGGCAATGCGCGATGTAACTCAAAACCACACCAGTATTGTGATTGCACACCGGCTATCAACTATAGTTGATGCCGATAACATATTAGTATTTAAAAAGGGCGAACTAGTTGAGCAAGGCACACATTCAGCACTTTTATTACAAAACGGACAATACGCTCAAATGTGGCAATTACAGCAGCAGGAAGATTAATTAACGCCATTTACTGGCGATACTGCAGCTTTACCTTTAGAATACGGCCTTGCAATTTTATTCAATAATTTACATATATTAAGGCGAAACGCAGATGGGAAGAGCTTACCAAAACAAAAAAGATTCAATGGCTAAAACTGCGGGTGCTAAAACTAAAGTTTATTCTAAGTACGGTAAAGAAATTTACATTTGCGCTAAAAATGGTGGCGTAGATCCAGATGGTAACCTTGCGCTGCGCCGTTTAATCGAGCGCGCTAAAAAAGACCAGGTACCCGCACACGTTATTGAGCGCGCAATAGACAAAGCCAAAGGCGGTGGCGGTGAAGATTACGCAGCCACACGTTATGAGGGTTACGGCCCTGGTAACTGTATGATTATTATTGACTGTTTAACCGACAACAACAAACGTACGTTTGCTGATGTACGTATTTGTTTTACCAAAGCAAACGCTAAAATAGGCGCACAAAATTCGGTATCACATTTATTTGATCACCTCGCTATTTTTGTTTTTGACGGCGATGACGATGAAGCAGTACTAGAAGCCCTTATGATGGCCGATGTTGATGTAACAGATGTAGAAGTAGAAAACGGTAAAGTGACGGTTTTTGCACCACATACAGAATACAACAACACCCGTACAGCGCTTGAAGAAATGGGCATTACAGATTTTGACGTAGATTTAATTTCGTTTGTACCACAAGTTGAAGCCCCTATTGAAGGTGAAGACGTAGAAGTAATGGAGCGCTTTTTAGCCATGCTTGAAGATTGTGACGACGTGCAAAACGTTTACCATAACGCGCAATTTTAAACTTTACTAAACGTATTTACTTTAAGCCAACAGCGATGTTGGCTTTTTTATTTTAAAAGGCTTGTGAAAATTTATGAATACCCTTGCAGAGCTTAAGTCTGGTAGGTTGAATGGTGTTACTCGCTTACAACTCGTAGAAGGCTTAACTGAGTTTCCTTTAGAAATTTTAACCCTTGCAGATACCCTAGAAGTACTCGATTTATCAAACAATAATCTCACTACACTGCCAGATGAGTTTGCGTGCTTAACAAAGCTTAAGCGGGTGTTTTTATCGTTTAACCAATTTGAACATATACCTAAAGTACTCGCTAAGTGCCCTGCTTTAATTATGGTTGCATTTAAAGGCAATCAAATAACAGAGTTTGCACTAAACAGCTTACCTAAAAATATTGAATGGTTAATACTTACTGATAACAAATTAAGCGCATTGCCAAGTGACTTTGGTAATTACACACAGCTTAGAAAGCTCGCCCTTGCAGGAAATAACCTAAAACAACTACCCGCGAGTATGGCTTCTTGTACTAATTTAGAGCTAGTTAGGCTCTCTGCTAATAACCTAACAAAACTTGATAATTGGCTATTAGAACTCCCCAAACTTGCTTGGCTTGCCTTTGCGGGTAATGCATTTAATAAAGCTCAGTGCTTAACTAACAGTCGTTTGCAAAACACGCCACTTGAAAATTTTCAGCTTAAAAAAGTAATTGGCCAAGGTGCATCGGGCGTTATTCATTTAGCTAAAACAGCACAGCACAATGTGGCGGTAAAATTATTTAAAGGGGCAATAACAAGCGATGGCTACCCACTTGATGAAGTAAACTGCTGTTTACAAGCAGGCTATCATAAAAACTTAATTAACGTATTAAGCTACATAGAGCAAAGCACACAGCTTGGTTTAGTAATGGAGCTAATAGATACACACTTTGCTAATTTAGGTTTGCCGCCAAGTTTAGAAACCTGTACGCGCGATACATTTAATACACACTGTCACTATTCGCCTGAGGCAATTTATAAAGTTGCCCAGCAAATGATAAGCACCCTTGCCCACTTACATGCTAACAACGTAAGTCATGGCGATATTTACGCCCATAACACCATGTTCAACGAACAATACGATGTTTTATTTGGCGATTTTGGTGCAGCAACAAATTTAGCCATGCTTACTCAAGAAGAAAAAAAACGCATAGAACTTATAGAAGTACGTGCTTTTGGTTGCTTAATTGAGGACTTATTAAGCACTGTTAGTACTGCAGATAAGCAAAACGAACTGTTTAATAAAATGTCCGATATAGCAGCGCGTGCTATAAATACTGATATTGCATCGCGGCCTAGTTTTAAAGAGCTAAGCGCTCTATTAAACGAGCGGGTATAAATTAATCAAAATAAAAAAGCCTGCATAATGCAGGCTTGGTTGGATAAAGCTAAACTTTTACAGGGTCAATTATAAGTACTGACCTAATGCTTTAACTTGGTCTAACATGCGGTTTGAGAAACCCCACTCGTTGTCGTACCAAGCCATTACTTTAACTAGTTTGCCATCAGCTTTAGTTTGCGTTGCATCAAAAATTGATGATGCAGGGTTGTGATTAAAATCAATAGAAACAAGCGGAAGCTCGTTGTACTCTAAAATTTCTTTCATTGAACCTGTTGCTGCGGCTTTCATTACTTCGTTGATTTCTTCAGCAGTTGTTTCGCGCTTAGTAATAAACGTAAAATCAACTAAAGAAACATTGATAGTAGGTACACGTACCGACATACCGTCTAATTTACCCGCAAGCTCAGGAAGTACTAAGCCAACAGCTGCAGCAGCACCTGTTTTAGTTGGGATCATAGACTGAGTTGCACTACGTGCACGGTATAGATCTGGGTGATAAACGTCAGATAAGTTTTGATCGTTTGTATATGCATGAATTGTAGTCATGCTACCTTGCTCAATACCTACTGTGTCGTTAATTGCTTTTGCAATTGGCGCTAAACAGTTAGTCGTACATGATGCGTTAGAGATAATGTTGCTATCAGCGTTAATTACATCGCTGTTAACGCCGTGTACTACCGTTGCATCTAAATCTTTACCAGGAGCAGACACAATTACTTTTTTAGCACCTGCTGTAATGTGCTTAGCTGCGTCTTCACGCTTAGTGAAAAAACCAGTACATTCTAAAACGATATCTACGTTTAACTCTTTCCACGGTAAGTTTGCTGGGTCACGCTCTTGAGTCAAAGTAATTACGTCATCACCAATCAGCATAGTGTTATCTGATAACGTTACTTTTTGAGAAAATTGACCGTGAACTGAGTCAAATTGTGTTAAATGCGCATTTACGTTAGCCGGTGCTAAATCGTTAATTGCTACAATTTTAATTTCACTGTTTTGTGCTGACTCGTAAAGTGCACGTAATACGTTGCGACCGATACGGCCATAGCCATTAATTGCTACATTAATCATTTTTAGACTCCTATTTAACTTCACTTGCTTGTCGAGCAAGCGCTTCAATGGCTTGCCAGTCTTTGTTTTCAATTAGTTGTTTATCTAGCATCCACGTACCACCAACACAAATAACGTTATTAAGCGCTAAGTAATTAGGGGCTGTTGCTAGGCTAATACCACCGGTTGGGCAAAAAGTAATGTGCGGCAATGGCCCGCCAATCGACTTAAGCATTGCCGTTCCGCCTGCAGCCTCTGCAGGGAAGAATTTTAAGTACTTAAAACCATGGCTTGCTAACTGCATTACTTCGCTTGCAGTTGCTGCACCCGGTAAAAAAGGGATGTCTGAATCTTTAGCTAATGCTAATAATTCATCACTTACACCTGGGCTTACCATAAAATCAGCGCCTGCTTCTACTGAAGCATCAAAGCTTGCTTTATCAACCACTGTACCTGTACCAACGTAAGCTTCTGGAACTTCTGCTTTCATTAGTTTTACAGCTTCCACTGCAACAGGCGTGCGTAGCGTAATTTCAAGGGCTTTTAAGCCACCGTTGTATAACGCTCTAGCGAGTGGTGCTGCATCTTCTAGTTTTTCGATTACAACCACTGGCACCACAGGTGCCGACGCTAAGATTTTTTCAATACTCATTACTTGTTCCTCATTACCCAGTGTGTGGCAATTATTATTCAAGTCCAAAAGCACTCGCACCTAAATCGGCGCTGCTTACAATATTTCTAAATCCAGTAAATAATTCTCGGCCGGTACCAAAGGTTAAGCTTGGTTGGCTAAGTTGTAGTTCACGCTTAGCAAGCTCTTCATCGCTAACATGTACTTTTAATATTCCGTTTGGCGCATCCAGTGTTACTAAATCGCCCTCAAGAATTTTTGCAATAATGCCACCTTCAACAGCTTCTGGCGCTAAGTGAATAGCAGCAGGCACTTTGCCTGATGCGCCCGACATACGGCCATCAGTCACAATGGCTACTTTAAAGCCTTCGTCTTGAAGTGTTGCCATTACAGGCGTTAATTTATGCAGCTCTGGCATACCTTTCGCTTTAGGGCCTTGCTCTTTAAGCACGGCAATAAAGTCTTGGTTTAACTCGCCACGGCTGTATGCCTCTTGCAGTTCGCCTTGTGAGCTAAATACTTTAGCTGGGGCTGTTACTACTTGGTGCTCAGTGGCTACAGCAGACACTTTAATGACGGCTTTACCTAGGTTACCCGTAAGTAGTTGTAAGCCACCTTGCTTACTAAATGGATTGCTAATTGGACGCAGTACTTCTTCATCGAGTGAGTTTTCTGGGCAATCTACCCATTTCACTTTTGAAGGGCCTGTTGAGTTGCTCATAATTAAGCTGTCGTCTTTATCTAAACGCGGCTCCATCATGTAAGGCGCTAAACCTTCACCAAGCATTGTTTTAACATCAGTATGCAAGTAACCTGCGCCGGCTAATTCACGCATTAAAAAGCCCATACCGCCTGCGGCTTGGAAATGGTTTACATCGGCTGAGCCGTTAGGGTAAATACGCGTAAGTAGTGGTACAACTTCTGATAAATCAGACATGTCTTTCCACGTTACTTGAATACCCGCCGCTTTTGCGATAGCAACAATATGAATAGCGTGGTTAGTAGAGCCACCTGTAGATAGCAAGCCAACTAAACCATTAATAATGGTTTTTTCGCTGATTACATCTGCTAAACACGGGCTTTCTTTATCATCTGTAAGCTGCTTAAGCATGGTTTCTACAGCATTACCTGTTAAACCATCGCGAAGCTCAGTGTAAGGGTTAATAAACGAGCTACCTGGAAGGTGTAAGCCCATTATTTCCATTAACATTTGGTTTGAGTTAGCAGTACCGTAAAACGTACAAGTACCTGCGCTGTGGTACGAGGCGCTTTCAGCTTCAAGTAAGTCTTCACGGCTTACTAAACCTTGTGCAAATTTTTGGCGAATACGTGCTTTTTCTTTGTTAGGAATACCAGATTGCATTGGCCCAGCAGGTAAAAAGAATACCGGTAAGTGACCAAAAGATAAGGCACCAATTAATAAACCTGGGACAATTTTGTCACATACGCCTAAACAAAAAACGCCGTCAAATACGTCATGCGATAGTGATACCGCAGTAGACATAGCAATTACGTCGCGAGAAAAAAGCGATAATTCCATGCCGTCACGCCCTTGCGTAACGCCATCACACATTGCTGGTACACCGCCTGCAACTTGGGCAGTGGCGTCGTACTTAGTAGCAAGGTCTTTAATTAAATCTGGGAAATCTTTGTATGGCACATGGGCCGAAAGCATATCGTTATATGAGTTGATAATAGCAAGATTTGGCTGCTCATCAGCCTTTAAGCGCGCTTTGTCGTCGCTGCTACACGCAGCCATAACGTGAGCGATGTTTCCGCAGCCTAGTCCGGCACGGACTCTTGTTTGTTTTTTTGCGTGCGAAATACGATCTAAATAATCTTGACGGGTTTGTTTACTGCGTTCAATAACGCGTTGGGTGACTTCTTCAATGCGAGGGTGCAACATAATTTAGCTCATCTCTATTAGTTAGAGGAAAAAGGCTCAGTAGCAATTACAGACTCCACGTAAATAACTGCACTGAGCATCTTTGATTTACCCGTTCAAAGGTACGCTACCAGGGAGCCTCTCACAACAACCCTGACACCGGTGTCACTGTATTAACGCATAGCATTGACACCGGTGTCAACCCTGAGTAACAAAAATAGTGTAAAATTTTAACGTGACCAATTAATGACCATGCTAATTTTAGTTTATTTGCTAAAATCCGCATAAAAAAAACCCGAATAAGCGTCACTCAAATTCGGGTTACTGTGAAAAACAAAAAAGGGGGTTATTTTATTGCTGCTGTAGACTCGCGGGTAATTAAGCGTGATTCTAGCGTTACCTGATACGGCTGCTCTTGTGGCTGCGAAATATGCGATATAAGCTGCGTAACAGCTTGTTTAGTCATTTCTTCTACAGGTTGTGCAATAGTCGTTAAGCCCGGCCATATATGGCGTGCAATTGGTGCGTTATCAAACCCTGCAATAGAAATATCATCGGGTACGCGTAATTGGCGCTGTGTGGCAAGCTTTAATACCGCCGCCGCCATGTAATCGTTTGATGCAAATACCGCGGTAGGACGTGGCGATAAATCTAAAATGCTGCGCGCACTGTCTACACCTGAGTGATAACTAAAGTTACCCTCTTCTACTAGGCGCTCGTCAAATTCTATACCGTGGCTTGCCAACGCTCGCCTGTAACCTTTAAAGCGCTGTTGTGTAGCACTGTGATCTGGGTGGCCTTTAATAAAAGCAATTGACTTATGACCAAGTGAAATTAAGTGCTCGGTTATTTCATAGGCGCCCTGCTCGTCGTTGCTGCGCACTGAAATTGAATCATCTTCTAGCAGTGCCGATGCAACCCGTGCATAGGGTATTTTTTTAGCTTTTAAAAAATTAGCGAGTTTTTCAAAATCACCAAATGGCGGGGTCAGTACTACGCCGTCTAAACGCGAGGTTTGTAATAACTGCTCTATATCGTTAATTAAATCATCACCACGTAATTCACACGGGTGTATTAGTAAGTTGTAGTTATTTTCTTTACAGGCAGCAAGCGCACCCGTTTGTACGCGTGTTATATAACTTTTACTGGGGTTGTCGTATAAGCAGCCAATAATAAAGCTGCGATTTTGCGCAAGCCCGCGTGCTATTGGGTTAGGCGTGTAATCAAGCTCTTTAAATACTTTAAGTACTTTTTCTCGCGTAGCTGCACTCACGTTAGGCTCATTATTTAAAACCCGCGACACGGTTTTTTTAGAAACGCCCGCATGGCTTGCTACGCTATTTATGGTTACTTTTTTCATTTGTTCACTATCCAAATACAACCATTAAGCAAATTTACTTGCTGTTATATAAACACGCACCCGCCCCAATTAGCGGTATGTTATCTTGTGTTACTAAAGTAACTGGAATTTGCCCTGCATATTGCGACATAACACCTTTTTGCGAAAAACGCTCTACAAAGCGGCTTTCAAGTAATCGCGTTTGCATGCGCGGTAAAATACCGCCACCTATAAATAGGCCACCTAATGCGCCGTATACTACCGCTAAATCGCCTGCCACACTGCCAATCCAGTCACAAAACTGATTAAGCGTTGCATCGCACACTTCACACTCGCCACTGTTTGCAAGGCTACTAATTTGTGCTGCGTCTAAATTTTTAGCTGTAACCCCTTGCACGGCTGCCATTGCTTTGTATAAATGGGCAATACCTGGGCCTGAAAAAACAGTTTCTATAGATACATGAGGGTGTTCTTTACGAAGCTCGTTAATTAATAAAGCGTCTAGCTCGTTTACAGGTGCAAGCGACATATGCCCGCCCTCAGAGCTTAATACTGCAGTTGACTGCGCTGTACGCACTAAACACGCAGCACCAAAGCCAGTACCTGGTCCCATAACACCAATATTTGCATTTGCATCGGCCTGACCAGGCTTAATAGTAATATTTTGCGTTGAGTCTAAATAAGGCGCTGCATAAGCAAATGCAGCAAAGTCATTAATTACTTCTAATTGTGTTAAATTAAAATATGCTTTAAATTCACTAACACTAAAATGCCAACCTAAATTAGTTAAATGCACTTGGCCTGCTTTTATAGGGCCTGCAACAGCTAAACATGCCTGAGTAGGCGTAACATGGGGAATCGTTGTTAGGTATTGTTCAAGTGCACTTTCTAAAGAGCCAAAATTAGCACTGGGAAATATGTTAATATGCTCAATAACAAATTGGTTAGTTTGCTCATTAAAGTCGGTAATTAATGCAAAGCGCGCATTGGTGCCACCAATATCGGCAACTAAGATAGGGTTAAACTGGGCAGAAGAATTTTGGCTCATGGTATTATCTCTTTTGTGTAAGCGGCTTATGCTTATTATTTTACAACGGCTATGCGTTGTTATTTATACACTTTGAGCTATCACCTCAAAGTAGCTATCACAGTAAAAAAGGCTGCTATATAAAATAGCAGCTAATACGTTTTGACAACAAAATGATAAAACATTGGCATTATGACACCGGTGTCAGGATTAGATCAATAATAAATCGCAAAAAGCTTGAAATAATTCACTAATAGTCGAAAATGGCACAATTATTTAGCATTTAATTAAGTTGTAACAATGAAAGGTAAAGCCACCTCATTTGACATTGCCCATTATGCAGGGGTTTCACAATCAACTGTATCTCGCGCTTTACGTAACAGCCCCCTTGTTAATGAAGAAACACGCAAACGCGTCCACGACATAGCAAAACAACTTAACTATAAAGTTGATAAAAATGCCAGCAACTTGCGTACTCAGCAAAGTAGTACCCTTGCGCTATTGTTGTTTGAAGACCCAACATCAGATGAATCACAAATCAATCCATTCTTTTTATCAATGCTGGGCAGTATTACCCGTGCGTGTGCAAAAGAAGGTTACGACTTATTAGTATCGTTTCAATCAGCTAGTGCCGATTGGCAAGCCGACTACGAAGACAGCCACAGAGCCGATGGTATTATTTTGCTCGGCTATGGTGATTACATAGACTTTCAACCAAAATTTAAAACCTTGCTTGACCAAAACACTAAGTTTGTATGCTGGGGCGCCACAGTAGATAACCGCCCAGATCTTACTGTATGCTGCGACAACTACGGCGGGGGCAAACTAGCCGCTGACCATTTAATTGCCCATAACCGCACCGATTGCGCGTTTATCGGTGATGCATCTGATCACAGCCCAGAATTTTTTGCCCGCTTTCAGGGGTTTAAAGATGAGCTACTTACTAATGGTATAACCATTAATGAGCGAAAAACGGCCAATGCTATTTCAACTGAAGAGTCTGGTTATCATGCTACACGCTCACTTATTGCTAATAACATAAAATTTAACGCCTTATTTGCCGCTAGTGATTTAATTGCCATTGGTGCAATTCGCGCTTTAAAAGAAGCCAATATTAATGTTCCTAACGAAGTGGCCGTGGTCGGTTTTGATAACATAGCCATTGCAAGCTACATAAACCCACCGCTTACAACCATAGCGCAAGACACCACCGTCGCAGGGCAAATGTTAGTAGAGAACCTGCTTAAATTAATACGTGAAGAAGAGGTGCAAAGCACCCTTTTACCGCCGGTATTAATTGCCAGGGAGTCTAGTTAAGAATTTATCACTCAACTTCATTGTGCTTATTAAACATTAAACCCCCACTTAGATACAAAAAAGCCACGGCTGTTAACCGTGGCTTTAATTTTACATTTTGAACTAGCCTTATTTTAAAGCTTTCTCAACAACGGGATAATGATCCCAAACTTGTTTGTCGCTCAGTGAACGGACTAATTTAATATACTCGGCATGAGTCCATGCCAATGGTGTTGCTGAATTAGTCCCCTCGCCTAGCTCATAACCTGCTTTGTTAATCCCTACACCATCCCATACCTGCTCTGGTAACATAAGGCCGTTATTAGCAAATTGCTCTAAGCCTTTTACATAGCTGTTTTTAATTTGCGCTTGTTTAGCATCATCCAGAGCGTTGTTTGCATTAGCTGCTGCGATTTCGTAATGTCCGCGCTCACCGGTGAAAAATGGCCATACACGCCCACGTTGGCCTGGTGTATTACTGCCACCCTCAGCATAGTTTGTGCCTTTAACTTCATCTTCACCGTAACCATCATTGCCATAGCGGCGGTAGCCTGCAAAAGTGCCGCTGCCATCATCAAAACTAAAGCTGTATTTAACTTGTAGGTTATCTTCAAGCGTTTCGTCGTCATACTCAGGTAGTGTTTTAACGATGCTTTCATCATTTGCACCGCGTACGCCATAGCGTACTAACTCTAAAAAGCCGCCATCTAAAATTTGCTTTTTATTAAACCCTTCGCGGCCATTATTAGCGTTAATTTTAGTGTTTGAGTTTGCATCGGTATCTTGGCCTATACGAATAAAGTATTCGCCATCGCTATTCTCGCCTTTTAAGTTACCTTCGGTAGTAAACATTTGCGATTCAATATCGCTGCTGTATTTTTTAGCCGTGGCAAGGTAGCGCTGCGCGTTTTTATCATCGCCACTAAGCGTTGCGATATCGCTTGCGGTAATAAGGCCTGCCACTATTGCTGCAGTTGTAGATGGCGAATAACCGCTTTGCTCTTCCCAGCGCTCTTGTTGTGTTGCCGGTGGTGTAATTTGTGTGTCGTTCCACAAAATTTTAGCAAGTCCGCCCTCTACTAAAAAATCGGCCGCTGGTTTTAACATTTTGCCGTACCAGCTTTTTAGCTCTTCATCGCTAAGTACGTTGGCTTTATGTAACTTCCATGCCAGCATGATAGGCATAGCAGTTTGATCAAGCTGTACGCCTACCCATTCTAATTCACCATCGACGTGTGTTTTTTGTAAAAACCAGCCGGTATCGCCTTTATTACCTGGTGTTTTGCTGCTTACTTGCACTTTTTCAAGGTATTCGAACGCTGTTTTTGCTGTGGCAGTATCGCCAAGCGCCATAAATGCCATAGCTACTTGATAAAAATCGCGCACCCATACCGCTTTATAACCCGTAGAACCTTCTTTGGCTGAAACCGTTTCGCCCCATGGGTTAGATAAAGAAGCAATTAATGCCCCTGCGTGTGTTTTATCTTCTTGTGCTTTTAATACCATGGCGCTGGTGTATAAAAGCTTACCGTTATCGGCTGTTTGTTCAACCATGGTATTAAGCGGTTTTAGGCTTTGTAGGTAATCTTCCCAGCCTAGCGCTTCACCTTTGCCGTTGTAGTGATCGAGCACCGTTTGGTACCCTTTTGCCAAACTTTGTTCACCTTGCTGAATACTTTGCTGCTGCGTTTTACCAAAGCTCAGGGCTAAATCAAAAGTGGTATTTGCACTTATCTCGCCAAGCTCTGCAAGCATGCTTACATTACCAGCAGTTTCGCCAGTATCTGTGTATTGGTTATTTAGAGATTGCGTAGTTTTAAGTGCATTAATGCCGTCACTTTTTCCTGTAAACCCAACTGTTTTTGCTTTAAATGGTGACGCGGATTGAAGTGATAAATAGTTATCATCTTCCCATGCTAAAAGCCCTTTCTCTGTTGTTTTAGCAAAGTCACCTAAGCCGTTATTATTAATGTACGGATTAACAGACACATACGCTTTTAACCCTTCAAGCTCAGTATTAAACACGCTGCGTACAAACAGGGTTTGCCCATCTGGGTCAGTAAATATGTGTTTTTCTATGCTAAAGCGGCCTTGTTTATCAGTGCTTGTTACTTTATAAGCCAGCGATAACGGGCGACCTTGTGCATCTTTATGTAAGTAATCAATGGTGACATTTAAATCATCCGCTTCACTAACGGTAAAATCTTTACCTGTTACTATAAATTGCATGTCTTTTATTTGTGCTTGGTGAATAAGCCCAAACATGGTTTCGGTGATCATCCCTTTAGCAATTGAAAACCATACTTTAGACACATCCCCCGTTGCAGCTGCATCAGTGTATTGGCCGTTTTGGTATTGCTCGTATGATGTACCAATACCTGTTTTACCCGCATAAGCCCAAAAAGGCTCTGCGCCTGGGGCGCCTGGTGCTGATGTAACCTGTGCTGTGGTACTTTCGTTAGTTGTGCTTGTGTTTTGAGCGCCGCAAGCCGTTAAACCTAACGTTAAAAGAGAGGCGGTTATAAGGTTATATTTTTTCATTGTGTGTCCTTAATGAGAATTTTTAACGCGCATTACTGCAACAGCAGCAACAACAAACGAAGCTGCACCAATTAATAATGCGTAAATAGGCTGATTAGAAAATACGTGGCGTAAAATAAGCCCTAAAATACTGGCAGCAAGTAACTGAGGTATAACTATAAAAAAGTTAAAAATCCCCATATAAACGCCCATTTTGTTACTCGGTAGTGCGTTACTTAACATGGCATACGGGAGTGATAAAATAGACGCCCACGCAAACCCTACGCCTATCATAGGTATAAGTAGCATTTTAGGGTCTTGAATAAACATAAAGCTTGCAAGACCTAACGCGCCCAGCAATAAATTAAAGCAATGCGCGCCTTTTAATCCCATTTTTTTAACTAAAAACGGAATACACATAGCGGCAATTGCGGCAAATCCATTGTAGGCGGCAAATAAAATACCCACCCAATCTGCACCATCGTTAAATGCTTTAGAAGTTGCATCGCTACTACCATAATGAAAACTTGTTACTGCAGCGGTGGTATAAATCCACATAGCAAATAAAGTAAACCAGCTAAAAAACTGCACCCAGGCAAGCTGCTTCATGGCCTCTGGCATAGTAAATACATCTTGTACTACTTGGTAAAAACCACCTTGGGTTTTATTCGCACTTTTAAGCGCCGCTGCAATCCACTGCACAATACCAAACGCTAATAAACCACCAGCAAGTAGGTATAATTCTTTTTCAAGGGATAAGCCCATGACTAATGCAAGAGTTGCTAAACCCAGTACCACAAAAATAATGGCACCTTTATTAAAGTTAATATCAACCACTTTGCTTGTTGTAGGTTGAGCACATTGCTTTTCAAAAGCCGCTAATTGCTCAGGGCTGTATTCTTTAGTACGTGCAACGGTCCAAAGCACGGCAACAAGTAACACCACCCCGCCCCAATAAAATGAGTATTTAACAGATTCAGGAATTTGCCCTGGGGCTGCGGTATTACTTACATCAAACCAGTTGGTCATCATCCATGGTAGCGCCGAGGCTAACACCGCCCCAATACCAATAAAAAAGCTTTGTAAACCGTAACCTGTCGCGCGTTGTTTTTCTGGCAAGTTATCACCAACAAGTGCTCTAAACGGTTCCATGGTTACGTTGATTGACGCATCCATGATCCATAACATACCCGCGGCAATCCAAAGCGTTGGTGAATGCGGCATAATAAATAGTGAAAGCGTTGTTAACACTGCGCCTATAAAAAAGAACGGACGACGGCGGCCAAAGCGACCCCAGGTTTTATCGCTCCAATAACCTATAATAGGCTGAACAATTAAGCCTGTAAGTGGGGCTGCAACCCATAAAATGGGAATATCATCAACTTGTGCGCCTAATGTTTGAAATATTCGGCTCACATTGCCGTTTTGCAGGGCAAAACCAAATTGTATGCCTAAAAAGCCAAAGCACATGTTCCATATTTGCCAAAAACTTAAATTTGGCTTATCGGTATTATTATTTTGATTATTCATTATTAGCCTTATTTGTTAATACTGCGCTGCTAAATGCATCAAGTGTGAGGTTAAATGTAGCGCCTTGCGGGTGAGCTTTAAGCTCGGTGGTGTGATTTTCAAGTAAATCATTTAATAGCGTATTCTCACTCATTGCACCTAATTGTGCCTTTGATAAATTAACCGTAACTGTTTGTGGCTGCTCGCTAAAGTTACTTAACACATATACACTTTGCTGGCCTAAAGAGCGGGTAAAACCAACAACACGTTCACTTCCTACAAGGTTAAGTGCCGACATTTCTCCGCCTACTACAGCAGGTAAACTATTCAGTGACATAACCGCTTTGTAGTATTCACGAAGTGCTACTTGCTCTGCAGTTAAGTTAGCGCCATCAAATTTCCCGTTATTCATCCATGCTTGGTGTGCTGGGACGCCAATGTAGTCAAAAATACTGGTACGTGTCGGCGCTCCAAACCCCGCGTTTTCAGAGCCATCTTCACCCACATCTTGAGCAAAATATAAAAGTGTTGGCGAGCGGCTAATTAAATTAGAAACAACTAAAGCAGGTTTACCCCACTGGGAATTACCCGCAAAGTCTGGGCTTGCGATTCGTTGCTCGTCGTGATTTTCTAAAAAATGCAGCATGTGTTGCTCTATATCGAGCACACTTTGATGCGCATCAAAAATACTATTGGCAGGTTGTTTAAGTTGCATTATCGCTTTTAAGGTATCGTAAAAGCCGACTTTATCGTAAAGGTAATCCATTTTACCTTGCTGAATATAGGCACGGTACATTAACGGGTTATATACTTCGGCCAATAAAAACGCATCGCTTTTTTGCATTTTTATTGACGAATTTAAAAAGCTCCAAAATTCAACCGGGACCATTTCGGCCATGTCGTATCTAAAGCCATCAACGCCTTTGTCTAACCAAAAAAGTGCAATGTCTCTAAATTTGTACCAGCTATCTGGTAGCTCTTTATCTTGCCAAAACGCATAATGAGCACGGTAATCTTTGTCTTTGTAATCGTTTGGCAGCTGAGCAAAATCGTAGCTCCCATCTGGCTTTACGCCATAATTTACTTTTACTGTTTCGTACCAATCGTTAATATCGGGTTTTGGTGCACGGGCACCGTTACCTGTCCATTTAGCAGGTGTTTCATCAAAAAAGCCATCCGCAAGTGGGTGATCCTTTCCCCCTAACACGGTATAAGTTGTAGAGGTAGGCACTTGAAAGGACTGCCCAGGCACATAATAAAAGTTGTTATTTTTATCGTACGTTTTGCTGGTGTCGTCTTGCGCGCCGAAATCCTCTACGCCTTTAGGCTTTCCAAGTGATTTATAATTTCGGGCAACATGGTTAGGCACTATATCAATAATGACTTTCATACCGTGGCTATGTGTACGCTCAATAAGCTGGCTAAACTCCCCCATGCGGTTTGTTACATTAACGGCTAAATCGGGGTTAACATCGTAGTAATCTTTAATTGCGTACGGTGAACCTGCGCGGCCTTTTACTACATCGGGGTCATCTTGTGAAATACCGTAGTCGGTATAATCGCCCACTAACGCGTGGTGTAATACACCGGTATACCAAACGTGCGTGGTACCTAGCTCTTTAATGCCTTTGAGGGCTGCATCGTTAAAGTCGGCAAATTTACCTACGCCGTTTTGCTCTTTAGTGCCCCATGGCACATTGGCTGTTTCGGTATTACCAAACAAACGGGTAAATACTTGATATACAACCGGCTTGGTAAGCTCATTTTGCGTGTGGGCAGGTGCTTGCTGTTGTTCAGGTTTGTTATTTTCTGAACACCCTGTAGCAATAAGTGCACTACACAGTACTGCGGGTACATAAACTGATTTTTTCATTGTGTGTCTTTTTTGTCAGTATTGTTATTAACTTTATACTAAAGATTACTGCAGCAACCATACAGTTGCTGCATACGTATTCAGGTCACTATTGTGGCGTATTTATAACGAGTACCGTTGCGCTCATCGCTGGTAATTCAATGGTTTTGCCAAGCTTTTGTGTTTTTTGAGTAAATAAATTAAATGCTGTTGTGCTGTTAGGCATTACCTCTTGCATATACTCAATATTTTTTTGTAGCGCTTGTGTGTTTTTATTCATAAATACCAACACTGTTTGCTCATCGCTAATACGCGCATAACTATAAACCCCTTGTTGAGGCGTAAAGTGTACAAGCTTCCCTTTATCTAATGCTGAGCTGTTTTTTCTAAAATTAAGCAGCGTACTGATGGTGTTATGCATCTCTTTTTGCTGTTTTGTTAAGCCCTCTTTGGTAAAGGCATTACGTGTTTGGCCTTCAAACCCGCCGGGGAAGTCAATTCTAATATCACCATGGTCTTTACTTGGGGTGTTATCTAATAGTACTTCCGTACCGTAATACATTTGCGCTATGCCACGTGTGGTTAAAAACAAGGTCATCGCCATTTTTGTTTTGGCTACATCTTGGCCAAGCTCAGTGTAAACACGGCTCATATCGTGGTTATCGGCAAATACCATAATGTTATTTGTATCAGGGTATAAAAAGTCATTAGCTAACGATTCATATACTTTAACCCAACCCGTGTTCCAGCTTTCATCTTCATTTAGCGCTTGAATTACCGACTCTTGCAACGAAAAGTCCATCACGCTTGGTAAGCTTGATGTATAGCCATCTTGGTTATGCTTGCCACGTTGCCAGTAAGAGGCAATAGCAGGGTTAGACGTCCACTCTTCTCCAACAATATTAAAGTCTGGGTACTCTTGCATTATGGCTTTTGTCCAATCACTCAAAAATGCTTTATCTGAGTAGGAGTAGGTATCAACACGTATGCCGCTTAAATCGGCGTATTCTATCCACCAAATCGCATTTTGAATTAAGTATTCACTTAACAGTGGTTGGCGCTGATTTAAATCAGGCATGGTTTCTACAAACCAGCCATCGTTAAACTGGCGCTTGTCGTATTCACTGGCGTGTGGGTCTTGTATGGTTTGGCGCGCATGGCTGGTGGCATTTTTGCCTTTATTAAACTCACCATTAAAGTTAATCCAATCTTTAGTTGGCTTATCGTTAACCCAAGTATGCTCAGAGCCAAAATGGTTAAGGACCATATCCATTACCAGCCCTATACCCTGCTCTTTTGCTTTTACTGATAACGTTTTGTATAGCTGGTTTGAGCCCATGCGTGGGTCAACCTTATAAAAGTCTGTAATTGCATAACCATGATAAGAATAATTAGGCATGTTGTTTTCAAGCACTGGGGTTAACCAAAGCTGTGTTACGCCTAAATCGTTTAAATAGGGTAGCGCGTTTATAACGCCTTGAATATCACCACCGTGGCGCCCACCTTTTATACTCGGGTTTGCCGCTTCTAACATGCTTGCGACAGTATCGTTTTGTTTATCACCATTAGCAAAGCGATCTGGGTTAATTAAATAAAGCGTATCAGCTGATGTAAACCCTTGACGCAGAGCGCTGTTTTTATCTCGCTCAAGAAGTGGAAACTCAAAGTTATTGCTTGTTTCGCTGCTATTAAATTCAAGCGTTCCGGCTTTAGCGGCGTCGGTAATGGTAATATTTAAAAATACATAATTTGGATTGTCGGTACGGGTTACTTTATTTAACTTAACGCCGTTGCATTTAGCTAATTTAATTTGCTCGTTTGCAATGTTTTGCTCATGAACCATGATGGTAATCGTGTTTTTGTTCATGCCAACCCACCAATTAGCTGGCTCAACGTCAAGTGCGTAGCTAATGGTTGGTAAAGTACAGGCACTTACAAGTAAAAGTTTTTTTAAAAGTTGCATCATCAGGCCTTTTTAATTTTTGCTAAAAAATTTTTATGAGTGGGTAATTGATCTACCGTTGAGGTAATAAGCGTTTTTAGTGTTGAGAATAAATCGTTTAGTTGTTCACTACTGAGTGAGTCAACAATGCTGTTGTAATCTTCGGGGATAAGCCCTTGGCCAATAAACACCTGTTGCCAGGCAACTTCGGCAAATAATTCGTCGTTTTCGCGCACTGCTTTGCCGGTTTGCTTAAATAATTTGAGCTTATGAGCCAATGAGTCAGGAATGTCCATTTGCTTACATTGTCGCCAAAATGGAGAGTCTTCTCGCGCTGTTAGTGTGTAATGCAATATTATAAAATCACGAATGTGCTCTATTTCTATCACGCTTTGCTTATTAAATTCAGTAACTAAAGCTTCGCTTATGCCATTGTGTGGAAACAGCTTTATTAAACGGGTTACGGCACTTTGTATTAAATGAATACTGGTAGACTCTAGCGGCTCTAAAAAGCCACTGGCAAGGCCAACCGATACCACATTTTTATGCCATTGTTTTAAACGTCGTCCTGTTTTAAATTTAATTACCCGCGGCTCAGTCATTGGCTTAGCGGGTAAATTATTTAATAATAACTGCGTTGCCGCATCGTCAGATAAATAACGACTACAGTACACCAAGCCATTACCTATTCGACTTTGCAGCGGTATTTGCCACTGCCAGCCTGCGCTGTGTGCAATTGAACGCGTATAAGGTTTTAGCTCGCTAGTACCTTGAGACTGCACCGCCACGGCACTATCACACGGTAAATAATGAGACCAATCGACAAAACCGGTGTTAAGGGTTTGCTCTATGAGTAAGGCGCGCTGCCCTGTAGCGTCTATAAAAAGGTCGCCATTTATCTGTTGTGAGTTACCAAGGGTTAATGATTTTATATTCCCTGATAAAGGGCATTGTTCAACCTGCTCTATTTTGGCATCAATATGCTCAACACCGCGTGATGTTGCGAGGTTTTTTAAAAACTCAGCATATAACGTTGCGTCAAAATGATACGCATAACTCAAGCCAGGCAATTGTGTATTAGGTAGGGTATTTAAGGGTGCAAATTTATGCTGCTTAGCCGCTTGGTAGTTAAGAGAAAAGTCCCATAAGCTTTCTTTTGCACCGCTAATATGCCCTTTTACCCAAAAATTGTAAAAATCGCAAAAGGGGAGGTCTTTTCCAAATGAGCCAAAAGCATGCATGTAGCTATGAGAGGGGGTTTTCCAATTTTCGAACTCAATCCCTAATTTTATAGATGCATTTGTAGCGTTTATAAAATCTTGCTCGTTTATACCCAATGCGTTATTAAGCTGAATAATAGGCGGAATTGTAGCTTCACCCACGCCTATAGTGCCAATAGTACTTGACTCAATAAGGGTTATTTTAATTACTTTACCTAACACTTTATTAAGCAAGGCGGCTGTTATCCACCCTGCCGTGCCCCCGCCTGCGATTACGACGTGTTTTATTGGTTTCATATTATTGTCCACGCTTACAGTTTAAAGCTTTGTTGAGTTTGATAAAGTAGCTATAAAAAAGCCCTTGTAAAACAAATTACAAGGGCTCCTACACACAACCTTTATTATAGCTTGTAGCTAAAGCCTAACAAGTAAGTACGACCGTAATCTTGGTAGTCACGAACTTGTAGCGCGTTATCGCCAGAAAGCGATGTAAACGGCTCTTCTGTTAAGTTTTGAACTTGGAACTGAATTGATAACCCTTCAAGGCTTTCAACACCGGCCTCACTAAAGTCGTAACCCGCTTGAATGTCCCAAATTGTTTCGCCTAGGATATCCACTTGCTCGGTATCAAAACCTAGCCCGTATACATCACCTTTAAAGGCACTACGTTTACGCATGCTGGTACGCAGTTGAATACCATTCATTTCGTAGTAAACCGTTAAGCTTTGAATTTTGTCAGACAGACCCGGTAGCTCGTACTCATTGCCGTTTTGATCTTCAATGTCTGATTCAATACCCGTATGGCTTGCAATTAAACCAAAACCTTCAAGTGACGGGTGGAATATTTTAAATGGTAACGCTAGTGATAGCTCGTAACCGTATAGGTCGCCGCCACCGCCATTTACTTTACCACTGCCAGTACCTTCAGATGTAGCTGGAATTTCACCTGTTGAAGGGTCAGCAACGCCCGACATATCAATTTCGTATGTGCCGTCAAAAATCCACTGGGTTAAGTCTTTATAGAAAAACGCAGCAGAGAAGTAACCTTCATCGCTAAAGTAGTTTTCGTACGTTAAATCGTAACCAGTTGCTTCTTTAGGCTCTAGGTTAGGGTTACCACCCGATACAGACCAAAAGTTACCGTTTTCATCAGGCGTTGTGTTGTATGATGCATCAATCGATGAGTTCATCTCGTCCAAACGGGCGCGTGAGATTGTTTTAGCTGCACCAAAACGTACTGTTTGCTGCTCATCAATCGCAAGTGATAAGTTCAAACTTGGTAAAACGTGTGAATAATCGTGGCTAATATTGGTAGGTGATGCCACAACAATGCCATCTACAGTACTAAATGCATTACCTTGCGATGACTGATCAGTGTGAACGTAACGTACACCGATATTACCCGTTAACGCTAAGCCGCTTACTTCGGCATTAATATTAGCTTGTGCAAATGCAGAGGTAATTTCTTCTTTTACGGTCCACGATTTAGTTAAATGGCTCGTATTTGTTAAGCTTTCATCTAGTAAGTCGTAGTAGCCGTCATTAACAAGACCATTTACATCGTAGGCAATCATATCGCCCATGCCAATAAAGTCTAAATCAACGCTGCCCATTCGATACTGCTCTGGCACGGTAACTAAACCCGGGTTATCAAGTGAAAACCCAGATAACGTCATAAAGAAGCCCTGTGAATCTTTGGTTTTTTCGCGCTCTTTATAAGACATACCAAATTCAATTGAGCTGAAGTATTCGTTTTCTAATACTTTAGATGCCGCTAGTTTTAACGTAGATAACTCATCTTCAATTGTAGGTGCATTAATGAAACCATCTTGCGCTTGGTTTTCATACTCGGTGCCGGTTAAGCCATATTTATCATTTAAAGCAGAGCTTGCACCCCATGATAAAGGACCACCTAATTGCATTAAGCTGTAATCGCTGTAATCTAAATCGTGAGTAAACGTAGCACCTGTATTACCACCGTTAAATGTGTAACCAAGGTTATCTGCAACACCGCGAGCATCGCCTCGACCTGTGCCTGAGTAACTCTCAAGGCTCCAAATTTTACGGTCTACTTGAGAGTAACTCGCGTCAAACTCTACTGACCACGAGTCATCAATATCGTATTTCGTGTTAAAGCCAAACGCGGTTAGTTCTGCTTCACGCTCTTCGTAGTCGTTACGAACAACCACACGTTGGCCATTTGTTACCGCACTGGTAATAAAGCCACTTGCGTCATCTACAGCTACGCTTGCAGGGTCAATCGAACCTTGACCCCATGCGAATGGGATTTCGATACCACGTAAGATTTTTTCATCTGTAAAATCAACATATAACGCATCAAACGTCATGTTTAATTTGTCTGTAGGAGCGGCCTCTAGTACGAGCATTGCTGAGTCACGTTCAAGGGTTGATGAACGTACAAATGGTTTTGCACCCCCTAATATAGAGTACGTTTGACCATCATCAGCAGTAAATTCAGGGTAACCCCAAGAGTTCCAACGTTTTTCTTGATTTGGAGAGCTCATGGTATTTAGTGCAAACGCAACACCTATGGTGTCATCTGCAAATTGATCAATGTATGAAATAGTACCGCGGTAACCATCGTCGTTACCGTCTGGGTTTAGTTTATCAAAGCTAGTTTGCTCGTATTGGCCATTAACTTGAAATACACGCTCGCCTTTACTTAAAGGACGTACGGTTTGCATGTTAATAACACCGGCAATACCTTCTGCTTCAATACTTGCATTAGGTGTTTTATATACGGTAACGCCGCTCATAATTTCTGATGGATAAAGGTCAAACTCTACGCCGCGGTTATCGCCAATAGATACTTGCTCGCGGCCATTAAATGTGGTGCCACTTTCGTTTTCACCAAAACCACGAATTGATACTCTACTTGCGCGACCATCTAGGCGCTGCGCCGTTAAACCTGGTAAGCGTGCAATAGACTCAGCAATAGACGAGTCAGGAAGTTTACCTATATCTTCAGCTGAAATTGACTCAACGACTTGAGTAGAAAAACGCTTTGTGTTGATTGATTCTACAACACTGCCACGAAAGCCTTTTACTTCGATAACCTCAACGTCATCATTTTTAACTGTATCTTCTTGTGCTGCTACAGAGGCAAAGCTTGCTAATCCTGCAGTAGCCATTGCCAACGTTAATATACTTGGTTTGAACATAGACATGATGTTTTTCCCGTTACCCATATTGTGATACTCGCTTCTTTATTTGAGTGATAGTCAAACAGGCGAACTAATTTTGTTGTCAGCATCAATATTAACGCTCGAATTATTTTATTAACAACTTTATGCATACGTATTCAGTACTATACAAAAGGCTAAAAGTTAACAATGAGTTCACAAATAAAACTTTAACCCACTGTTTTAAATAGTTTTATATTGGTGCAACCTAGTGATGTATTATCATTATAAAAATACATCAATTATTTAACTGAAATCCCTTTGTCATCGTTTGTAAATAGCGTTAATTAAAGGTTTTTTATAAATTTACACGCATATCTTTTGTAAAAATCATCAGATTAAATTGGTCTGACCAAAGAGTGAAATCACCAAAGCTGTGCAGCCCTTTAAAAATAAGCACCAAAATAGCCAGTTGTTTTAGTTACACATAAATAAACACGATTGGTAAAAGTGCTGCAGCGGTTTTTATGGGTAACTTTCCGCTTAGCTAAAACCGCTTTTATGTAAGTAAATTAGCTGCATACGTATGCAGACTTTTTACAGAGCAGCACCCTTCACGTATGCTTTTTGAAAATTTAGTGATTGTTTCAATCAAACTAATAACAATATAAATACTGTGTGGAACGACGGAGAAAAGCATGACCCAACAGCAGTGGTATAAAGGTGCGGTTATTTATCAGGTTTACCCGCGAAGCTTTCAAGACAGCAATAACGATGGTATTGGTGATCTTAAAGGGATAATTAATCGCATTGATTACATTAAAAGCTTAGGCGTTGACGCTATTTGGATTTCTCCTTTTTTCAAATCTCCAATGAAAGATTTTGGCTACGACATAAGTGACTATCGCGATATAGACCCCATATTTGGTGACCTAAACGACTTTGATGAGTTAATAGATCAAGCACATAAACGCGACATTAAAATTATTATTGACCAAGTGTTAAGCCATACATCAGACCAACATCAATGGTTTTTAGATAGCCGCGAAAACCAAAACAATGATAAAGCTGACTGGTACGTATGGGCAGATGCTAAAGAAGATGGCACAGCGCCTAATAACTGGTTATCTATTTTTGGTGGCGGTGCTTGGCAATGGGAGCCTCGTCGCGGTCAGTACTATTTGCATAACTTTTTAACCGAACAGCCTGATTTAAACTTTCATAACCCAGATGTAAGAAAAGCTGTTTTAGAAAACGTAGAGTTTTGGCTTAAAAAAGGTGTAGATGGTTTTAGATTAGACGCTATTAACTTTTGCTACCACGATGCACAATTACGTGACAATCCTGCAAAGCCTAAAGATAAACGCCAAGGCCGTGGCTTTAGTGAAGATAACCCATACGCGTTTCAGTACCATTATTATAATAACACCCAACCAGAAAACATTGAGTTTATGCAAGACATACGTGCACTACTTAATAAATACCCGGGTACTGTATCACTTGGTGAAATTTCATCGGAAGATTCATTGGCAACAATGGCAGAATATACCCAAGGCGGTGATAAGCTGCATATGGGCTATAGTTTTGAGCTACTCACTGATGATTATTCAAGTGAATACATAAGAGAAACCGTACAGACTCTAGAGCAACGCATGACTGAAGGTTGGCCGTGCTGGGCGTTTAGCAACCACGATGTAGAGCGTGTTGCGAGCCGCTGGAGCCAAAATGGTGAAATAAACCCAGCACAATGCAAAATGCTTACAGCCCTACTTGCTTCATTACGTGGTAGCGTATGTATGTACCAAGGTGAAGAGCTGGGGCTAGGTGAAGCCTCTGTAGCATTTGAAGACCTACAAGACCCATATGGCATTACCTTTTGGCCAAACTTTAAAGGTCGCGACGGCTGTAGAACGCCAATGCCATGGGAAGGTAACAACACACAAAACGCAGGATTTAGTGCTGCTAAACCGTGGTTACCGGTTGGTAGCGCGCATACGCAGCAGGCTGTGTCTGTACAAGATAAAGATGCAAACTCTATACTTAATGCTTATCGTGAGTTTATGGCATGGCGTAAACAGCATACTGTGTTATTAGCAGGCGATATTAAGTTTATTGATACTGCTGAGCCTATCCTCGCTTTTTACAGAACGCTAAACGAGCAAACTATGTTATGTGTGTTTAACTTAGCTGATACCAATCAAACATTTGAGTTGACTAAAACAGTGACTGAGTCGCATGACTCACTATCTCATTGTAATGCTACTTTAGATGGTAATAAGCTAAACATGAATGGTTTTGACTGTTACTTTGCTTTTGTAAAATAAGAAAGCCCCGACTGTCCCGTCCTGAAATAGGTTGACGGTTTTAATGAAAGACTTGGTGCGAAAGCGCCAGGTCTTTTTTATGCACTTGATTTGGTGTTTTCATATCCAAACTTAAGTGCGGTCGCATTTCATTGTATAT
>NZ_JAQREZ010000032.1:0-55366 GCF_028598715.1 Pseudoalteromonas sp. GABNS16E | reverse complement strand
GTGATTATATCAACGGATATTACAATAATGTTAGACCACATCATTATAATGCTGGTTTAGCGCCGAATGAATCTGAGGTTAGATATCAAGATTCTAAAACTGTGGCCAAAATTAGTTGACCACTACATTAATAACATCACGCAATATCATTAAAATTGCAATTACATGAGTGACTAACTGTGCAGTTTTATTACGTCTAAGCATTCTACCTCCTGTTTTAGTTGAGCTAATAAATTAAGTTCTGCAAAAGAGGCATACGAGTTACCAATGATTAAATGATCTAACACCTCAACATCTATCAACGATAAAGCTTTGATTAGCTTACCTGTTATAAGTTTATCCGCTGTAGACACCTCCACGCTTCCTGAAGGGTGATTGTGAGCGAGTATTACACTAGCTGCGTTAACCCTTAATACGTCCTTTACAACCTCTCTGGGGTACACTGAAGCTGAATTAATAGTGCCAAAGAAGAGCTCTTTATATTCAATGATTTCGTTGTTATTGCTCAGATAAATGATTGAAAAAACTTCCCTTTCATAATTACCTAACTTCAGTTTTAAAAAATCCACAGTTGCTAAAGGTGAATTAATTTTCCCTTCTCTTTTTAATCGTCTAAATAAAATTCTTGATGCTAAATCAACAATTTCATCATCAGTCAAAATTGTATTGTTTCTGCTTGGTAGTTGCTGGCTTTTTAACATGTGGACCTCTTATGAATTGTTTGCTCATAAAAGTGATATAGATTTCAAAACATTTGGAATAGTGGTTGGGAATTTAAGAAAGCCCAGAAGTATTTTTTTACACAACTCCCTCATTAGATGACAAAAATTAGGAGTCATCAAATGAGATTAATTAAATTAAAAGAGGTAATGCATAAAACATCACTTGGTCATTCAAGTGTTTATAAGTTTATTTCTGAAGGCACATTTCCAAAGCAAGTATCACTAGGCGCTAAGTCAGTGGCGTGGCTTGAGTCAGATATTGATAATTGGATTATGGAAAGAGTAGAAAAAAGTTGCTCATAATAAAAAAGTCTAATATTTTATAAACTATTGGATTTATTTTGGATATTGATATGGATATAAGAACACCAACCTTACTAACCTTACTAACCTTAGTTCTTCTATCTTTAATTGGTTGTGGGCGTTCAGAAATAGAAGCGCCAAATCTTGAAACTGAATCACCGTATTTATGCTCAACGGTAAACGACTTGGTTGTGGTAGGTGAGCAAAGACAAGCTGACAGAGTAATGGAAATGAGCTTGTCTATCATGTCACGGGAGTATGGTAAAGATTCATTAATTGAAAGGTTTTATAATTCGCATCTCACGAAAAATCCATACAAGAGAATATTTCGAAGTAATTTCTACAGAGTTTGTGAATCAAGTGCATCATTAGGTATTAATGATGCGGCTACCCTTAGTTTGACACAGCTCTATCAAGATATTTCAAATGATGCAGGTCTAGCAACTTGTAATTCATTTAATAATGGAATGTTGAGTTTTGATGACATTATGTCAGAGCTTTTAAATCCAACTGTTGGTAAATCAAATCAATACCTATCAACAACTAAAATGGTTCTGAAAGATTCAGATTATGGCTCTAATTATATTGAAAATAATTTAGTAAAGGGGTGTGAAGAACAACCAGAGTCAATAATAGTTGATGTTGCAGTTAAGCCACTAAGTGATGCCGGGTGGGCCATTGTAGAAAAACAAGCTGATAAAGAAAAACTTAAAAAAGAAGAAGAGAATATAGCTAGAGAAAAACAAAGAGTTACTCAATTTAATATGAAAGTTCGCGAGTTTTCAAAAAGTATTTTTTTTACGGGCGAAGCTAGCTGTGCACGATTTAGTACACAAAATAGCACATTAGTGAGTGCTGAAAATGGAGCTGATATAAGCAAATTAAGAGAGGGAGTTAGGGCTACACTAACAGAGTTGGCCAAAGGTCTTTTACCCTATCAAAAGTTAGTTTTTGATTCATTAATAGAAAGTGATGTTGATAGCCTCTCTCAAAGTGTAGCAAGAATTTGCAACGAAAAAGATTATAGCTTGTTGGGTAGCCTAATGAGGGTAGGGAAGATCTATAATGAGAAAGGGGCTATAGAGAATGATCTAATTTCTATAAAGAATACAAAAAGAGACGATGCTTCCTATAAATCTTTGCGTCAATTTAGGCTATGCAAAGCTAATAATTTTTATAACGCTCTTTGCTTCGACGAAGCTAACACTTATTATTCTTATTACCTCATTGAATCTGAAATAGAAAAGTTAACAAAGTCTAAGCGGTTAATAAATAGTAAAATTACTGGAGAAAGTAACCAAAATAAAGTTAATTACGAAAAGGTATCGGCTTATCGTGATGAATTGCAGTTGATTGAATCTAAATTATTTATGGCAAAAGAGCGAATGATTGACCTTGAAAAAGAGGCTATAAGTACTGAGGTTTTTATTGAAAACTAAATAAATAAGATATGAAGTGTCTTGATTATAAAACAAGCCTTCTAGAATAAAGGCTCCAATAACCGTTATTATAAGTGTTTTATTCAACTTTCTAATATAGCATCAAAAATAGGGGAAACTGCATTACCTAGCATTTTGTTAAGCATTTGGGCTTATTTCAGAGGTTTCTTGTACATTACGAAATATGTTTTTAGACCGTGCGCTTTTAATTGGGCAATCTGGAGGTGATGATGTCGGTTTCTTCTCACCTCTATTGTGTTAAGCGCCTTTCGACGCTTATATATTTTAAGGCTTTAAGAAGCCTTTTTATGTTCAGCTTTTGTTGCTTTAGCTGTGTGGAGAGTCTCTATAACCTGAACAGCTAAAGCATCTACAACCTTCATACAAACTGAATTACCAAATTGCTTGTATATTTGGCCTTGAGATACTGCATCAACAATGTACTCTTCAGGAAAGCCTTGTAATCGAGCACACTCTCTAGGTGTTAGCTTACGAGGGCGTTTATCAAGTTCTGATTGATCAATTAAAATTTCAGAGCCGTCTTTGTAGTAACGAGCACTGATTGTATTTGCATATTCACTTTCAGCATTAAACAGCGAGTAACCAAAGCCATTACCTTTGGTTTTATGTTCTGCTTTCCTGCGCTGGTGGCCTGCCCACAATTTTTCAGATATTGTAAATTTATCTTCACTAGGAGCTATAGTGCTTAAGTCTTCTAAAATATCACCTACTCTTGTTGCTGTTTTAGGTGGGGTTGGCCAGCTAAATGCTTCACCAAAGTCACAGTCTTTAAAGTAATTCTTATCAAACCCTACTATGAAAACGCGCTCTCGGTTTTGAGGAGCGCCAAAATCACCCGCCCTAAGTACTTTATAATCAACCCAATAATTTAACTTCTCTGATAGCGCATGTCTTGTCTCTTTACTTAAAGGCACATCTTCTGGAATTTCTAAATCAAAGTTACCTCTTAAAATATCTAAGATAGTATTTAAAGTACGGCCTTTGTCATGCCCCTGTAGTTGCTTTACGTTTTCAAGAACGAAAGCTTTAGGTTTTTTCTCTGTAAGTATCCTTTGAATTTCAAAAAACATGGTTCCACGGGTATCACTAAAACCTTGTTTGAGGCCAGCTTGAGAAAAAGCTTGGCAAGGGAAACCACCTAGGAGTATGTCATGCTCAGGAATATCCGAAGCAGCTATTTGAGTAATATCACCATTTGGCATTTCACCAAAATTAGTAAGATATGTTTTTTGCGCAAACTTATCCCACTCAGAGGTAAATACACAGTGTCCACCGAGCTTTTGAAAAGGTAATCTGATCCCCCCAATCCCTGCAAATAAATCTATAAATGTAAATTCAGATTCTGATATAGGTTTCTGTTTAAAAGGTGCATTATCTAAATGAGACTTTAACTCTGACTCTAGGTTGAGTATATCAGCTAGCTTTTTTGCTGTAGGCTTATGTTCGCCAGTTTCCCACCCTCTTACTGTTCGCTCGCCAGTAGAAGCCATACCAAGTAAGTTCGCAAATTCAGTACGTCCTAAACCTAAGTTTTCTCGTATACTTTTGATTTGACTTGCTATATCGTTATTCATTGAAACAGTACTCATTATGCTATTTAACTTATCCGGTTTTAGTCCTGGTAGCATAGCACTGTATAAATGATCAGACAATATGTGAGAGGGAATTTTGCTACAAAATCTCAATACCTTAATTGATAAATGTCAAAACCAATTCGATGAATTAAATTATTCTAGTGATGTTCAAATCGATGAAGAGCTAAAAGTACGATTAATAAAAGCTCTCGCCAATGTTGATTCGTCTGGAACACACGTCATAAATCCATTCTCAATTACGTTTATTGGAAAGGCAGGCCTACGTGCAGATGTACCATCGTCTGGGTTGTGGTATGCCCTTTGCTTTAGTGACTTATATGGTGCTATTTTCGAGTATAAAAGTGTTATAGATGAGATCAAAAAAGGTTTAAGAGCAGAAGGCTATAACGCAAAAAATATTGATACCTACTTGAAACAATTTCCAAGTGAGCTTTGGGGGAGTCAAGGTTCAGAAATAGAGAAAGATTTTGTCAAAATTTTGGATACCCTCATCACTAATACAGATGAGAAAGACTTTTTTATAAAGTTTATGTCAGATCGTGATTGGTGGATAAAAACTGGTCGTAAGTCTGAGGCTGCGAAAGGTAAAACTTTAGATCGTAGTGATGTTTATGAATCAAGTATCGCATTAGCTTGTAATTTAGTTGTAGCTAACTCGTCAAAGCTTAAAGTCCTTATAAATGCCTTTAATCAAGATGTAGATTTAAAGACATACTTCTCGAACATGAATGTAGAAGAGTTTGAGATCAAAGATAATACCATTACAGAGTTACAAACAACTTATACAACTAATAACTTAAAAGCCATAAATAAGATTTACTATGGTGCGCCAGGGACAGGGAAGAGTCATCGTATAAACAAAATAACTGAGTACCATTGTCGCTACACAACGGTTTTTCACCCTGACACACAGTACAGTGATTTCGTAGGCGCTTTAAAGCCAGTTATGATAGATTCGAATGGTGAAAAAAAGATTTCTTATGAGTTTAGACCAGGGCCATTCACTAAGGCATTGATAGAAGCTTTAAATGATACGAGCAAACATGTTTTTCTTGTAATTGAAGAGCTTAATAGAGCACCTGCAGCAGCTGTTTTTGGTGAGATATTTCAGTTACTAGATCGAGATATGAATGGTGAAAGCCAATATAAGATAGAAGCTTCTGATCCCGATATGTTGCTTCATATTAAAGAAAATCTAAAAGAGCCAAATAAGTTTAATGAGCTTTACTTGCCTTCTAACCTATCAATTCTTGCCACTATGAATAGTAGTGACCAATCAGTCATGCCAATGGACACTGCCTTTAAGAGGCGTTGGTTATTTGAATACTTACCTATAGACTTTAAGCTGGCAGGGTATGGTAACTTTAAACTCCCGTTTGCTGATGATTCAAAACATGAAGTGCCTTGGAAAATATTTGCTGAAGTTATCAATAACACTTTGTCTTCTTTACAAGTACCGGAGGACCGACTTTTAGGCCATCGCTTTGTTTCCGATGAAGAGCTCACTACTATTGAAGAAGCTAATAATACACTAAAAGGAAAAATATTAGTTTACCTCTGGGATGATGTACTTCGTCATGGAAAACGTGATGTGATTTTTAATACATCAGTTGCAGGTACTTTCGGTCAATTGTCACATCAATTTGGAGAAGGTAATCCTATCTTTTCTGAAAGTTTTGAGGCTAAGTTATCAGAGGCATTAATCGAAGCGCAAAAAGATCAAGAATTTGTCGCAGATGAGCAACCAGAATAGATTTAATTAAAAATGCGTAAATTACATCTATTTGAAGATAGGCAAAGCATTGTTAAAGCTATGCCCAAGAAGCTAGTTCAAAATTTGAATAAGCAGGGGCTACTTTACGGTAATGGACAAAAAGTTATGTTTTGCGGCTTAATTAACTTTGACGATCAAATTGCTGTATTTCTTCCCCGAAATAGTGACTATGTAGAAATCGATGAGTCAAGCACGAAGAAGGTATGTGCAACTTTATTGAAATCACTTAAACGTTATTTAGATGATAAAGATAATGCCATAAGTGCTGATGAATTAGTTGATGAAGGTATTCATGGGCAAGAGTACCTAGGCTTAATATTTGCTTTATTTGAAGACTACTTCAACAACGGTCTTTTCACACGTCGAGTATCTGAAAGAAAAGTAAACTCAGGGAAAGTAGATTGGAACCGTACGATTAAGCAATCTATACCGTATATGTCTGTTGATAGTTCTGTTTACTTAGAATTAGCAGGTTCTATAAAACGAGTATATTCCAACTGTGAAACCGCAAAAATTCATGCGGAAGTTTTACGTAATTTAGATCAAAAATTCGGCTGGTTAATTAACGATGATGATGAAGCCATAACTAAGCAGCTTATCGATGTTCCTGTTTCATTAATGGACAAGGGTGCGAAGCTTTATCACTTAAACAGTGAGCTAACACGCGCTTACTCTGACCGTGATATCTATTTGATTAAACAATTAATTAGCTACCTTAAATTAGAAAGCATGTCACAGAAAAGTGATTTTTCTATTGGTATAAAAAAGTTTGAAGGTATGTGGGAGCATATGCTTTCAAAAACGCTTAAAAACGTTTTTCCTATTAATAAAAAACTAGCTAAGCCAGTATATAAAATAAATGGTGAATTAAAGCTGGCGAGTAGGAAAGGACAAAGAACCGATATAGTTCTCAGAGACCCTGAAACAGGGGGGTTTACAGTTATCGATGCTAAATATTACGCTGCGAAAAGCTTAGAAACAGCGCCAGGTTGGCCAGATTTAGTTAAGCAGTTCTTTTATGCAAAAGCAGTTAAATCAATTTACCCAGAAAATAATGTCTCCAATATGTTTATTTTTCCAGGTAAAAATGGGCCAATTGAATCAGCACATATGGCTGAACCAAGTAGACATGATATTCAAGGGGAAGATTTGCTTGTAGGCTACGGTGATATTAATTGCTTATATCAATGCCCATTGAACATACTTGATCTATATAATAAAAATAAAAAAAAGGATTTTAAAAATGCAGTTATCACCTAAAAGTGCTATTAAAATGGGGCTGGTTAAAGGTAAGAACGGTTGTGATCTGAACCCAGAAGAGTATGAGGGCAAGAGTAGTATAGATCTAGATGTAAGATCTATATTTTATAAAAATGATAGAGGTAAAATTTTTGAGTGTGATAGGTATTATCTAGAGCCTCAAGAGATGGCTTGTTTGACTTCCGAGCAAGTAATAAATGTAAAACCTGGTTATGTAGCCTATGTTTTTTTAAAAAATAGGCTTTCTCAGCAAGGGCTATTGGCATTTAATACAGGAATTATTGATAGTGGCTTTAGTGGTCCCATCTCTACTTCCGTTACTAACTTTTCACAAGAGCATATTCCGTTAGGTCGGGAGTTACCTGCTTCAGAACGTTATTTTTTTAGAGTGGTATTCCATGAAATCGGTTTTGATTCTGATGACCTTTTAAAATGTGATGAAAGAAATTACCCTTACCATACATATACTGCTAATCAAAAAAAGAACTTTAGACATTTACCTAAAAGCTTTTTAGACAGAGAAAAACTTCAAAAGACTGTTCGTGATGAAGTAAACAGCACTTCTTTATCAAGAGCTGCAATATATGCAGCTATATTTGCATTAGGAGCAACTTTTTTCACTGTAGTTATTCCGCCATTAGCCGCAGATGCCAGAAATTATTTCTATCATGATTTCAATTCTAAACTAGAAAAAGTTCAAACTGAATTGAAAGAAGTAAGAACAGAGTTGGAAGAATTAAAAAAAACTAAGTCCAATAATTAAAGGCATCAATTTTATTGCTGAACGAAAAAAGGAAGGCTTTTAATCTCTGATAAGTCTTCTTTTCCTTGTGGTTGCACAATTGAAAAGTTACTTACCTCAATTAGTTCTTTTTGGGCATTGAATGCAATAGATACACCAACTACGCGGGCAAGAAACTTATCATTTTTTCCATCACCAACAAACGCACATTCAGAGGGGTCAACACCATATTCTTTTACAATCTGTTGCATGAAGCTAGCTTTACCTTCGTTGTCTGTAGGCAAAAGGTTATAAAAATCTAAATTACCGCAGTCATCGAAAAAGTACTCACATGCACTAAAAGCATGGTCTATCTTTAGCTCTCGCTGTACCTTATCGGCTAAAGCCTTTATTCCACCACTAATTAATACGACCTTGGCATTAGTAGCTTTTATTGATGTTATTAGCTCATGAGCACCATTATGTAGCTTTGCTGATTTTACAATTTCATCTACATGCCATTTCTTAATACCATGTTCTTGTTGAATACGAATTGTATCTTTCATCCATTCTAAGTAGCCGTTATATTCACCAGCGTTCCAGCGATCTTTTGACAACTCTTCCTCTAAGTAACACTCCTCACTAATTAACTTAGCTAAAACAGTCCAAGCGCTAGGAGCAACCTTTCCATTATCTAAAGCGAAATCTTTTTGGAGTAATGTGCCCTCCATATCGAAGAACCATATTTTAGGAATGAAGTTTATTTTTGAATTGCTCATTTATATCTCTAGCTACTAAATCAAAGTCATTTTAGCATATTGATGGAATAGTCCTTAAGCTTTCTTTGTGGCTATTAAGTACTTTGTGGTTAGCAAGCTATAGAGGATTCAAAGTAATTCTCAAAGGAAGTTATCAATACTAAATTCATTATTTAACCTACACAACTTAGCCAAATAGTCTAAATCTAGGGGGGCATCTAATTGACTATTAAAAAAAGAAATGAACCATGCAACATTTCTTTTTTTATCTGTACATACTGTAAAGCCTTGCTTTCTATAGAAGTTATGTACCCGTACATCGTTGACTTGAGTGTAGCCAAATACAACATTAATATTTCTTTTCTTCGCATAATCAAAAGCATGTTTAACTAAAATAGAACCAAACCCCTTTCCTCTAAAATTCACCTGATCATTGTTTATCCATAGATCACGTATTTCTAGCTTTCCATCAGTTACACGCATTTGCATATGACCTAACTGAGAATTGGGGGTGATGCTTTCTATTATAAAATGCTCTGAGTCGCAGCAAAGTTTAATGCGATAATTATGCTCTATATACTCTTCTTCTTTCATAAATTCACGCTTGGATTGCTTGTCTGCCGTGGCTCTAGCCATTCTTCCAATTCAGTAATAACCTCACATTCGAAAGCTATTTTACCTTCACCAGCATAAACTTCCGGTACTTCATTATCTCCCTCATTAATAGCTTCGACAATTATATATCTAGACGTATCTTCCTCTCTTTGCTCTTCCTCAGCATAGTCCACCCATAGGACATAGTACTTTTCATTTTCTATAAAATAGAAGCTAGGGCATTGATCATTATGCCAGCTTTTATCAATTAGGTAAGGATGCTTTTTTAAGCTAAAGCCAAGATCAAAGTTTTGACCAAATTCTTGTTTGTATAATTCCATCTTAAACTCCTAATAATGAAAAAGAGCCACTCAACTGAGTGGCTCTTTTTCATGCATTTTTAAGATACTTTTATGAAGCTTTTTTGATCTTCATTTAAATAGTAATATTTCAATTTAAACCAGAGATTCTCTTTTAACTTGTGGAACCATGCCACATCTTCTTTTGTAGGTTTTTTTGACCCAACAATCCAAAACTCATCAGAAGGTTCTACGTCTGGATAGTACCCATACCTAAGTAGCTGGCCTATAGCCGCTTCAATTTCTTCAGTAGCAGCTCTTTTATATTTTAATTCAGCTGTTATTTTTTTTGAACCATCGGTTATAACTATATCTCTTTTAAAATTGAGATCATGGTATTGACGCTTTATAACTAACTCTGGGTTTTTAAGTTTGTACCATTGAACAAAATTATCTTCCATGAATTGTTCTTTCCTTTCACAGACCTTTTCAGATATAGCTCGTCTTATGTAAGTAGCTGGTCCTTCATTACGGACTTCAGATTGAATTTCATTATATAATGCATGATTTTCTTCGTCGTGAATAAAGCCATCACAGATGCCTGCTTTGATAAATGACTTTATTGCCTCAAACTGTTTAAGGTTATCTTCCTCTAGATAAAACAATATATCGTAATAGCTCTGTTTCTCATTGAAGCAATTTTCAGGTCGCAACAGTTGTGAAAGGTCTTCCGAGTAGAAGTAATCTGGAATATCTAAAGCGTTAACTCCAAATCTCACATTTACCCCATTTTTAGATGGTCTAGGATCAATTGATACTCGGCCGTTTTTATTACTAGGTCCAAATTTAAACTTGGCATTACCATCATTAACCCAGCCTTTATTGCTTCCCCTGTAGTGCAAATGTAAAAAATCTATAATGCTGTCAAGTAAAGGCTTGTAATTTGGGTTTTTAGAAAGCCATAGCATAGCTTGTTCTTTATCTTCAATTTCAGTTGCTCGACCTATTTTAGAATTCTTTTCGTCCATACTCATTTTTCCTTCCTAATACTTTTAATAAATGTTTACTATCAACTATTTATAACTCTAGAGCTAATTCATTTTTTTAATAGAGTTATTTCATTAACGCCAATAAAGGTGAAAATTTTTATTATTTGTAAATAGTCGCAATTTTTTATAAAGAACTAATATAGTGTTTTGTAGTAAACTACGCACTATTAGTTGAGGTGATAAATCGAAATTATTCACCCAGTACCCCACACAGTACCCCATGGTGTTATGGGTTGAAATAAAAGGTTTATATATCAGATGAGTAGGTCAGGAATACAGTGGTTCCCTGGGCACATGAATAAAGCCCGTAATGAGATTAAAGAAATAATGCCGCAAATGGATGTGATCATTGAAGTGCTTGATGCACGCATTCCTTACAGTAGTGAAAACCCTATGGTAACCACGCTTCGTGAAGGCAAGACGGTCATCAAAATTTTAAATAAGGCTGATTTAGCCGACCCTAAAATGACCCAAGCGTGGAAAGACTATTTTGAGCAAGAAAGTGGCGTTAAAGCCATCGCGTTTGGTCATGATAAAGCCGCTGAGGTGCACAGAATTAATGAGCTTTGTAAAAAATTAGTGCCACATAAAGTGGGCGCCGATAAGCAAATTAAAGCCATGATCATGGGTATTCCAAATGTGGGCAAATCAACGTTAATTAACGTATTAGCTGGGCGCATAGTTGCAAAAACGGGTAACGAGCCTGCGGTAACAAAAGCGCAGCAACGTATTAAGCTTGAAGATGGCATTATGCTTTACGACACGCCGGGTATGCTGTGGCCTAAAGTAGAAAACGAGAACTCGGGTTATCGTTTAGGTGCCACCGGTGCAATACGTGACACAGCGCTTGAATACGAAGATGTGGCAAGTTATACCGCAGAGTATTTATTAAAAGCCTACCCAGAGCTTTTAAAAGCACGCTATAAAATAGATGAACTGCCAGAAAGCGACTGGGAGTTTGTAGAAATGGCCGGTAAAAAGCGTGGTTGTATTCGTGGCGGTAACCAAATAGACACCTATAAAATGTCTGAAATACTGATTAACGAATTACGTGATGGGATTATCGGCCGTATTACCATGGAAACCCCAGCCATGCGTGAAGAAGAAGAAATTATGGTAGCTGGCTTACGCGCCGCTGCAGAGGCCAAAAAAGCCGCTAAAGAAGAAGAGAAAAAACAGCGCCGTGCACGTGCACGTAAAAACCGCCGTTAATATGTGAATTTATGTGAGTATATTACTTACTAAATTACAGACATAAAAAAAGCCCGTAAGGGCTTTTTTAGTTTCATATCTACCGTCACCGATATGAGCAATGTAGCAAGTAAAATAGTAGGGCGGTTACTTATCATCAACATCAAGGGGCGTTGCGGTTCATAACAAGTAACCATAGCTGTTTACGTGCGCCACACGTTGTTTCAGGGTCGAGAAACAAATTAGTTCATTCCGTCACAAGTGGGTATGCATTCCCGCCTTATTGATATTGATTATCAGTTAGATCTAATAAACTGTCAACACCTAAATGCAAATAATTCTTATTTTATTAAGTGCGTTTTTTAGTCATCGCATAGGTGTACTTCACTACCCTTCTTATTAATTTTTGTTTATGTCTATTTTGTTCATGGTTTTTATGAACAAAATGTACTTTACCGTCATCAATGCACCTTTCCCTCAAAATATTTCGTTAATTTCACGTTAACAATAAGCTGCGCTTTAGATAGCAGTTTGTCGTCGCTTATCTACCTGACAATAAAGATACAAACACAGCGTGGAGAAAATAATGAAAGCAAGTAACACACAGCTCGCTTTAGCAATTACAGCAGCGTTGGCTAGCACATCAGCTTTAGCCGATAACGATACTCAAAAACTACAAGCACAATTAGATGCATTGCAAAAAGAAGTTAACTCTTTAAAAACATCAAGTGGCTTTAATTTGGAGTTTGGAGGACGAGTACAGCTTGATTACAACTATTTTGAAGGTGCCTATAACGCAGGCAATGATGGCTCAGGAGGGAGCGACTTCTTCCCTCGTCGTATTCGTACCTACGTAGAGAGCGAGCATGGAAACTGGGATCACAAATTACTTTTAGAATTTGGCGAAGGGGATGCCGAAATTGTACTTGCCCGCGTGCGTTACGCCTTTGAAAACGGTCTTAAAATTAAAGCGGGTAAAATCCGTGAAGACATGTCGCTAAACGCACTTACTAGCTCAAAGCACATTAATACTATTGAGCGTAGTACGCTTGCTAATACTTTCTCGCCTTTTTTCCGTTGGGGCGTATCTGCTTATCAATACTTTAAAGACTCAGGCTTTCGATATGCCGTTGGGGTTTATAAAAATGATGCCTTTGGTGCAACGGGTAACGATGAAAACGACCGTCTAACGCTTGCTATTACAGGGCGTGCTACGTGGTCAAGTGCAGCACCTGGTGACGTGATTCATTTAGGTGCATGGCATTCATACCGTGATATGGGTGGCAATGAACTAGGCGAGCGTTTTGCGCGTGGTGAAGTGCGCGAAACTAATGTACGCCTTGTTAATTATGCTACAGGCGGTAAAGCGGTAGCACTGGATAGCTTATCGCAGTCTGGGCTTGAATTTGCTTTTCAGGCTGACTCTTTAACATTAGAGGCAGAATACGCAAGCCGTGCTTTAGATGCGCTCAATAGCAGCGATGATCTAGATGGCGAGCGCTTTGACGGCTTTCATATCTCAGCAAGTTACTTTTTAGGCGGTGAGCAACGACAGTATAAAGCTGGCTCTGCACTATTTGTACAACCTAAAAATATTAAAAATGCATGGGAGTTAGTTGCTCGAGTTTCGCAAATGGATGCAACGAGTAAAAACCAAGGTAGCGAAGTAACTACCTACACACTTGGTACAAGCTATTACGTTAGTAGTGACATTAAATTTATGGGCAATCTTATCTACAGCGATGTAGATGGCCCAGGTACCGCTGCGCTTGTAGGTGATGAAGACTCTGGTATGGGATTTAGTGCACGTATGCAGTATTTATTTTAAGGGGACACACAATGAAATTATTTAAGTCAGTTAAAACAACATTATTAGCGGCATCATTAGTACTAAGCAGCCCTATGGCATTGGCCGATATTCACTTTTTAGTACCAGCAGGCCCAGGTGGCGGATGGGATACAACTGCGCGCGGTGTAGGTGAAGGTTTAGTAAAGGCTGGCATTGATAATAATGCGTCTTTTCAGAATATGTCGGGCGGTGGCGGCGGGCGGGCCATTGCCTACTTAATAGAATCAGGTACTAAAAAAGGCGATATATTAATGGTTAATTCAACGCCTATTGTATTGCGAGCCTTAACGGGGAAAATTCCCTATAGCTACCGAGATTTAACACCAGTAGCAAGTATGATTGCTGATTTTGGTGCCTTTGTTGTTCGTAACGATTCGCCCTATAAAACCTGGCAGGATGTTATTAAAGCGCTTAAAGAAGACCCAAGCTCAATTAAAGTAGCGGGTGGTTCTGCCCGTGGCAGTATGGATCACTTAGTTGCTGCACAAGCGGCTAAAGCAGGCGGAGTTGATGGCCGCAGAATTCGTTACATTCCTTACGATGGCGGTGGTAAAGCAAAAGCTGGTTTACTCTCTGGTGAAGTAAACTTACTTTCTACCGGTTTAAGCGAGGCGTTAGAAGTTGCAAATGGCGGACAGGCGAGGGTGTTAGCAGTTACATCGCCAGAAGCTTTAGCGGATTACCCTAAAATACCTACGTTAAAGTCGATGGGTTACGATATGGAGTTTGTTAATTGGCGTGGCTTTTTTGCTGCTCCTAATTTACCTGCCGATAAACTAGCTCAATACACCGAGAAACTTCGTAAATTACAATCAACTCCTGAGTGGGAAACTGTTCGTGCACGAAATGGCTGGTTAAATCTCTTTCAAGAAAAAGATGAATTTATCCAGTCACTCGAAAAACAAGAAGCGCAGCTTAAAGTGGTAATGCAAGAGCTTGGCTTTATTCACAAAGCGGATTAATCGAGGTTTTTATGATGAATCGCGAACTACTAGGGCCAAGTTTATTCTTGGCGCTATTTACACTCTACGCCATTGTGGCGTGGCAAATTCCACTATTACCATTTGAAGAATACGAAACGGTTACTTCTGCCACATTACCAAAAGTATACGCAGCTTTTGGCATTGTGGTGTGCTTGCTTTCTATCGGTTCTACTTTGCTTAAACCACACGAAAAAGCGGCAAAAAACCAGCCTCTAGAAAAATCGCATGTTGTACGAACTTTAGGCTTATTGGTTTTAATGGTGATTTATAGTGCAATGTTGGAGCCTGTTGGCTTTTTAATCTCGACCAGCGCCTTTTTATTAGCGGGTTTTTTTGTAATGGGTGAAAGGCGCAAGAAGATTCTATTGTTTGCCTCTATTCCTGTTGCCGTAGTGTTTTGGTTTTTGATGACTCAAGTATTAGGTATTTACTTGGTTCCGGGCGATTTATGGAGTTAAGTTATGTTTGATGGAATTATGCTTGGTTTGTCGACCGTGCTCGACTTTAATAATTTAATGTATGTGATAGCAGGCTGTTTGGTGGGTACTTTTATTGGTATGTTACCTGGGCTTGGGCCAATAACGGCTATTGCATTGATGATCCCTATTACTTACAGCATAGGTGCTGATTCAGGGATGATTTTAATGGCTGGGGTTTATTATGGCGCTATTTTTGGTGGCTCTACATCATCCATTTTAATAAATGCGCCAGGGGTGGCGGGTACGGTGGCTTCATCTTTTGACGGCTACCCGTTAGCAAAGCAAGGGCATGCTGGTAAAGCCTTGGCTATTGCCGCTTACTCCTCATTTATAGGTGGAACTATAGGCGCCATACTACTTATGGTTGCCGCACCTCTACTAGCAAAGGTGTCGTTGAGCTTTCAATCTCCTGATTATGTTGTGCTAATGTTTTTAGGTTTAACAGCCATTGCTGCATTTTCAAATAAAGGCCAATTTTTAAAAGCAATGATGATGACAGTATTTGGTTTAATGCTGGCAACGGTAGGTATAGATCCATCCTCGGGCACCGAGCGATTTACCTTTGGACAAGCCGACTTACTCGATGGTATTAGCTTTTTATTAATTGCAATGGCAACGTTTGCACTTGCTGAGGCATTAATTAATGTTGTTAAGCCAGAGAAGAAAGACGCTAAAAGTCTTAATGATTCAGATACGCCGCAAATAGGTTCAACTAAATTAACAAAAGACGAAGTTAAAGATATGGCGCCGGTTGTTGGCCGTTCGTCATTTTTAGGATTTATTGTTGGTGTTTTACCTGGCGCAGGAGCCACTATTGCAAGCTTTATGGCCTATGCCACTGAGCGAAATTTGGCACCTAAAGGCCTAAAAGAAAAATTTGGAAAAGGCTCTTTACGTGGTCTTGCCGCTCCTGAGTCTGCAAATAATGCAGCATGCACAGGCTCATTTGTACCTTTATTAACATTGGGGATTCCAGGCTCTGGCACGACGGCCATAATGCTAGGAGCATTAATAGCATATGGTATTCAGCCAGGCCCTATGCTCATGCAAGAAAACCCAAGTGTATTTTGGTCTGTCATTGTAAGCATGTATTTTGGCAACATTGTTTTATTGATTTTAAACTTACCTCTCATTCCTTATTTTGCAAAAGTATTGGCAATGCCAAAGTCGGTATTAACCATTATGATTTTGTTCTTTAGCTTAATTGGCGTGTACTTGGTGTCGTTTAACACATTCGACTTATTTATGATGGTTGGTGTTGCCTTGGTTGCGTTAATATTACGCCTATTGGCCTTTCCAATGGCTCCTTTGTTACTTGGCTTTATTTTAGGTGATATGATTGAGCGAAACTTTCGTCGCTCAATGATGATTTCGGATGGCTCTTTAAGCTTTTTATGGGATAGGCCACTCACATTAAGTATTTTTATACTTTCTATTTTAGTGTTGTTGTTCCCATTAAAAGATTATTTGAAGCAGCGCCGTGCGGATAAAACAGCTTCTAGGTTACAGCAAGAGCAAGCTTAATAAGGACGTTAATGACAAACACCAACAAACCAAGCCCATTGCAGAGCATGGTAAAAAAACCTAAACGATTAGAAACACGTTTAATTATTTGGGTAACTGGGCTATGTGTTTTACAAGCAATATTGTTTGGGGCGTTGGTGTATCAGCTTACGGCGCAAAGTTTACATAATCACATAGGTGATAAAGCACTCGCTGTAGCAAGTAGTGTCGCAACACGTACCGATGTAATAAATGCGTTAGAGGGAAAAGGTGATTTAACTGCATTGAATTTGCAAATAGAGAGCCTTACGGAGCTAACAAACGGTGATTTTATAGTGGTTGGCGATATTAATGCACTGCGTATTATACACCCTGATGAGCACAAAGTTGGCAAACCTATGGTTGGTGGTGATAGTCAGGAGGCTCTTCAAGGCGAGCGCTATATATCGGTAGCTCATGGCAGCATGGGGGAATCAATTCGCGGTAAAGTACCTGTATATAATGCTAACAATGAAATTATAGGCTTAGTGTCTGTTGGTTTTTTGGTGCAATCAATTAATCCGCTTATTTTATCTCGTAGTGCTGAAATACTTATTTGGGGGCTGATGCTTGTTGGATTAAGTATTATTGCCGCGGTTTATATTGGTCAACGAGTACGTAATGCTATATTTGGTTTGCAACCAGATGAAATAGCAAGATTATTTTCAGAGCAGGATGCTATTTTAAATACTGTACGTAGCGGCATTATTGCACTGGAACCTGATGGAACCGTGCGTAAACTAAATCAACGTGCCTGCGAAATACTTGATAAGCCTACATCTACAATCCATAAAAACCTTACTCTAGAGGACCTATTGCCTGAGCATGCTGAGTTTTTACTGCGCAATCAAAGCCGCAAAATCGTTGGGTTTGAGTTATTTGCTGCAGATAAACGAATTATTTTGTCGCGGTTTTCTTTACAAGTTCAAGGTCAGGATGATGGTATTTTGCTCAGTATGCGCCCGTCTGATGAACTGGAATATTTAAGTCAGCAGCTAACAAAAGTACAAGCATTTGCTGAGTTACTTCGTGTTCAAACACATGATTACTCGAATAAATTAAACCTAATTGGTGCTTTAGTACAAATGGGCAAAAACGAGCAAGCAATTGAACTTATAGGGCAGGAAAGTCAGGGTTCACAAGCACAAATTCACAACTTACTTGAGCGGATTCAAGACCCCGTATTAGCTGGTTTATTGGTGGGAAAATACCACAAAGCACGAGAGCTTAATGTTGCTCTTGAGCTTAACCAAGATAGTTTGCTTGGTGTTATAGAACGTAAGGATATGCTTGAACGAGTGGTTTCTATTTTAGGCAATTTAATAGATAACGCCATTGAAGCTGCTATTAGAGCATCTGATACTCGCCCTGCCAAAGTAAGGGTAACAGTTGACGAAACCAGTCAAACTTTATTGTTTGATGTGGAAGATACAGGGTTTGGCTTAGGCTCTGATCATGAAGTCATTTTTACGCCTCAATTTAGTTCTAAGTCTGGGGCGCAACACGGTATTGGATTGTACTTAGTAAAAACCAATTTAGACTCCTGCCGTGGTAGCTTAGAAATTGGTGAGTCGGATTTATTAGGGGCGCGGTTAAGTGTTTACATTCCAAAATAATAAGAGTAATTAAGCAATGACCTATTCTGTAATTATAATTGAAGACGAAGTTGAAGTTGCACAGCTAATTGCCCAGTACTTATTACTGCCGGGGGGCGCTGCAGGAAGTCAAATTGCAAAACAGAGTTTACGCCAAGGACAGTACCAAGTGGTTGGAATTGCAGGTAATTTAAGTACTGCAACAGCTCTATTGCAAGCGATAGAGGCAGATCTTATTTTACTCGATATACATTTACCTGATGGTAACGGACTCGATTTATTATCAGATTTACGGCGTCGTGAAATTAAGAGCGAAGTGATGCTACTAACGGCTGCCAAAGAAGTTGAAACACTTGAAAAAGCAATGCAACTTGGTGCCTGTGACTTTTTAGTTAAACCGTTAATGTTAAATAGATTAGATCAAGCTCTTTCGCGCTTTGAGGCGCGTCAACAGTGTTTTTCTGATGCAAACGAAGTGACCCAATCAATGGTTGATGTGTTATTCGGCTCAAAAGAAAAAAAACAGGGTGCTATTAGGCTGCCCAAAGGCGTTGACCAGCTTACATTGCAAAAAATCCATGATGCATTCGTACAGCATGATTCAAGTGCATTTACTGCTCAGCAAATGGGCGATTTAGTGGGGGTAAGCCGCTCAACTGCTCGTCGCTATTTAGAGTTTTTATTAGAGTCTGAAAAGTTAAGTGCTGATCAAAGCTACGGTAGTATTGGCAGGCCAGAGCGTTGTTACAAAATAATTAAGTAACTGAGTGCTCTTCAGATTACAAGAATAAAACATAATATTTTTAATGGGTTACATAATAATCAGTGCTATTTAACCAGTGCTTGATGTAAATCTAGAAAAATTTTATTGAATTGATTGCATTTTAAGCGACTTGTATGGTGATGTTCGCTTTAAGTAATGCTATACTCCCGCCGAATAATTTATCGACTTTATTAAGAGTAAAATTAATGGCAGATTTATCGAAGTACAGAAACATTGGTATTTTCGCGCACGTTGATGCGGGTAAAACCACAACTACTGAGCGTATCCTAAAGCTTACAGGTACAATCCACAAAAGCGGTGAGACACATGATGGTGAGTCTACTACCGATTTCATGGAGCAAGAAGCTGAGCGCGGTATTACTATCCAGTCTGCGGCAGTAAGCTGTTTCTGGAAAGATCACCGTTTTAACGTTATCGATACTCCTGGACACGTTGACTTCACAGTTGAAGTTTACCGTTCACTTAAAGTATTAGATGGCGGTGTGGGTGTATTCTGTGGTTCTGGTGGTGTTGAGCCACAATCAGAAACTAACTGGCGCTACGCGAACGAATCAGGTGTTGCACGTATTATTTTCGTAAATAAATTAGACCGTATGGGTGCTGATTTTTACCGTGTAACTGAGCAAGTACAAAAAGTACTTGGTGCTGTTCCATTAGTTATGACTTTACCAATTGGTATTGAAGACGAATTCGTAGGTGTTGTAGACGTTTTAAACAAACAAGCATATGTTTGGGATGAGACCGGTCTTCCTGAGAACTACTCAATTGTTGACGTTCCTGCAGACATGGTAGAAAAAACTGATGAATACCATGAGTTCCTAGTTGAAACTGCTGTAGAGCAAGACGATGACCTAATGGAAGCGTACATGGAAGGTGAAATGCCTTCAGTTGAAGATATCAAGCGTTGTATCCGTAAAGGTACTCGTGACCTTGCGTTCTTCCCTACATACTGTGGTTCTGCATTCAAAAACAAAGGTATGCAATTAATCCTTGATGCTGTTGTTGATTACTTACCAGCTCCTACAGAAGTTGATCCTCAACCTCTTATGGATGAAGAAGGTAACGAAAACGGCGAGCACGCAATTGTATCTGCAGACGAACCTTTCAAAGCGTTAGCATTCAAAATCATGGATGACCGTTTTGGTGCGTTAACATTCGTACGTATTTACTCTGGTAAGCTTAACAAGGGTGACACTATCCTTAATGCATTTACTGGTAAAACTGAGCGTGTTGGCCGTATGGTTGAGATGCAAGCTGATGATCGTAAAGAGCTTACTTCAGCGCAAGCGGGCGATATCATCGCTATCGTTGGTATGAAGAACGTGCAAACTGGTCACACTCTTTGTGATCCTAAGCACCCAGTAACACTTGAGCCAATGGTATTCCCAACTCCAGTAATCTCGATTGCTGTACAGCCTAAAGATAAAGGCGGTAATGAGAAAATGGGTATTGCTATCGGTAAAATGGTTGCAGAAGATCCGTCTTTCCAAGTTGAGACTGATGAAGATTCAGGCGAAACTATCCTTAAAGGTATGGGTGAGCTTCACTTAGATATCAAAGTAGATATCCTTAAGCGTACTTACGGCGTAGACCTTGTTGTTGGTCAACCACAGGTTGCTTACCGTGAAACTATCACTCGTGAAATCGAAGATAGCTACACGCATAAGAAACAATCTGGTGGTTCTGGTCAGTTCGGTAAAATTGATTACCGCATCAAGCCAGGCGAAGCGAATTCAGGCTTCACGTTCACTTCATCAGTTGTTGGTGGTAACGTACCGAAAGAATTCTGGCCTGCAGTTGAGAAAGGCTTCAAGTCAATGATGAACGAAGGTGTTCTAGCTGGCTTCCCAGTACTTGACGTTGAAGTAGAGCTTTTCGACGGTGGCTTCCACGCCGTGGATTCATCTGCAATCGCATTCGAAATCGCTGCTAAAGGCGCTTTCCGTCAATCGATCCCTAAAGCGGGCGCACAACTTCTTGAGCCAATCATGAAAGTTGACGTGTTCACGCCAGAAGATCACGTTGGTGACGTAATCGGTGACCTTAACCGTCGTCGTGGTATGCTAAGCGACCAAGAAGCTGGTTTAACTGGCGTTCGCATTAAAGCAGACGTTCCGCTATCAGAAATGTTTGGTTACATCGGTTCACTACGTACAATGACATCAGGTCGTGGTCAGTTCTCTATGGAGTTCTCACACTACGCAGCATGTCCACAAAACGTAGCTGACACTGTAATCGCTGCAGAAAAAGAGAAAAAAGCAGCTAAGTAATTAGCTCTGTAACTCTTTAAAAAAACCCGCACATGTTGCGGGTTTTTTATTGCCTACGATTTAATTACTCTTTGAGTTAGCGTCTCTCAAAAACAGTAATACCAACAATGACAGCCTAAATAAAAGGCTGCTTAAAGCGGTGAGCTATACATGCTTTAATTAAAGCTGAAGTGATGACCGTAGGAGCAATGGCTGCTTAGCTTCGCACAGAGTGCGTAAGAGCGCTCACCTAATACAGTAATCTATACTTGGGTTAGTGAGGCGCAGTTATGAAAGGGAAGTTGTATAGCGGCTTATTTTAGGTATAAAAAAAGGAGCAATCATGCTCCTTTTTGTATTTAGTGCGTGCCCATTGCGCTAATTAAACTTCTTAATTGCTTTAGCTCTTAGCGCTTTCATCTTTGGCAAGCGAGGCTTATTAAAGCTTTGTATTGGCATAACCACTAAATGCTCTTGTGGCAGGGCTGGCACCGTTTTAGGGTATTGCCCAGGCTCTGGTACCGAAATCTCTTTTAAATGCACTTTAAGGTTGTTTAGCATAGGGTCGTTATCAACTTCGCTAGGGCAAATAAATATTCCCATTTTACGCAGTTGCACACCTAACTTAATGCTACTGGTGTAGCGTATTATTGGCGCTCCAAGTAATAGACCGAGTAATATAGGCGATAACCACCAAAAGAACACTGGTGTAAAGTAATAGGCTGTAGCGCCCCATACTATGGCAACCAAGGTAGAAAATAGTGTGTAATTAAACGCTTCTTTCCACGGTACCATGCGGCCTTCGCGCGGTTGTGCATCCCACTTAACTTTTTTACCCAAAAATACACACACTACAAAGTAAGCATGAAACACCATCATAAGTGGTGCCACAATAATGGCAAATACAGTCTCTATTATTGAGCCTAATATTAATTTAAACGAGCCGCCAAAGCGCTTATTTCTGTGCACTAGCGTGACAATTACACCCATTAATTTAGGCACCAATAATATAATAATGGTTAAATAAAGTAGTGAATCAATTAGGTCTGTTTTAGCTATTTGCCACGTTGGGAATAACTGATAAACCCGATTAAAGTACACATCGCTATTTAATGCACGTGTTACCGCATCTATGGTGCTTAGTGCCAGCATAGATAACCAAATAAGCGATGAAATATAAGCGGTTGCGCCTAATAAAAAGTGAAACTTACTCATTAACTTTAATTTAGACGAGCCTAATAAGCCAAGGTGCTGAATATTACCTTGAACCCAACGTCTGTCGCGTATGGCATAATCTAAAATGTTACTTGGTACTTCTTCGTAGCTACCTTCAATATCGCTAAGTAATAAAACATCCCAGCCTGCACTGTGCAATAGTGAAGCTTCTACAAAGTCATGACTTAAAATTTCGCCACCAAAGGGGGCATTGCCTTCAAGCGTAGGTAAACCACAATAGTTAATAAATGCTTCAACGCGAATAATGGCATTGTGGCCCCAATAATTAGCTTTGTCGGTTTGCCAAAAAGCAGAACCCGTTGCCAGCATTGGACTGTAAAGCACTGAGGCAAATTGTAAAAAACGACCAAAGTAGGTGTTTTGACGAACTGGAATAGGGATAGTTTGAATTAAGCCAGCTTGCGGGTTGTTGATCATGCTTGTGGTCAGCTCTAGCATACATTTACCCGTCATTACGCTGTCGGCATCAAGTACAATCATGTGATCGTATTGGCTGCCCCAGCGCTCGCAAAAGTCGGTTAAATTACCTACTTTACGGTGTTTATTATCTTCGCGGCGACGATAGAAAACCTGTTTTGCAGTATCGCCTAAACGCTCACATAAAGCATGCCATGCGCTTAGCTCGTTTTGTGCTATTTCAGGGTCTTGCGTGTCGCTAAGTAAATAAAAGTCAAAATTGGCAAGTTGCCCTGTCTCTTTTAGCGATTGTAAGCTCACTTCAAAGCCGGCAATAACACGGTGTGTGTCTTCGTTATAAATAGGCATAACTACCGCGGTTTTTTGCTGTGCAAGCGCGGCATTATCAAACTCGATAGGCTTAATGCGTCTAAGGGTGAGCGGGTCAATACGAAATAATTGCAGTACAAATCCTATCGTGCCGCTACAAAATGCCGTAACAATCCATGCAAAGGTTATTGAAAATAAAACCAATAGCGCGTATTCAAGCAAGGTCATTCCGTTTGAGCTTAAAATTTCAAACATAATGGAGATGCCGTACCCTGAAACAGTGAGTGCAGCAATAGCAAACAACCATACGCGCAGTGTTTTGAATGGCATTGGTGTGCCCTTTCCTTTATTACTTGATGTCATTTGGGTACCAAACATAGCTCCATACCTCACTAATTTCTTTATCACGAAGTTTTAACGATAAACGCATATCTACGGGTTGATCGTCCTGTGGTGCAATTTTAAACGCTACTCGCCAACCAAGAGATTTAGGAAGTTTTTGCACTGTTACATCTCTTACTTCACCTGTTGTTAGCTGAATGTCGGCTTCAAGTGTTAGCTTTTCAGACAGGTTGTTTAAATCGGGGCCTGCAAAGTCAACGGTAAACTGGCGATGGCTTTGCGGTGGTGGATTATCTTCACCGGGCAGCGCTGCGCTACCAATACGTGTGCGTGTTACACGCGCCTTTTGGTGTTGAGTTAAATGGGCGTTAAAGGTGCTCATTTTGTAGCTTAGCTTTAATGAATCACCAGCTTTCATTGGCTTTTCAGGCACCCAGTAACTCACTATATTGTCGTTCGTTTCTGTATCTGTTGGTATTTCTACTAGCTCAACTCGGCCATTTCCCCATTCACCTTTTGGCTCTATCCACAGGCTTGGACGGTCGTGGTAGTGCGCTTCAGTATCTAGGTAATTGTTAAAGTCACGGTCTCGCTGTGCTAAACCAAACCCCTTAGGGTTGGTGTATGAAAACGACGTAACGCTTAACTGTGTTGGGTTGTTAAGCGGGCGCCATACCCATTTGTTATCAGCTGACTGTGTTAACAAGCCGTCTGAATCATGCACTTCTGGGCGGTAGTCATCAAAAAACTTAGTGCTGTTTTCACCGTGGTAAAACATACTTGTTAAAGGGGCTACGCCTAGCTTTTTAATATCTTTACGGGCAAAAATTTGCATATCAACATCAACTAACATACTGGTTGTTGGGTCAATATCAAATTTGTAAGCACCAGATACCGAAGGGCTATCAAGCAATGCAAAAATAGTGATGTTAGTTTGCTCAGCCTGGGGCTTAACAAGCCAAAACTCTTTAAACATAGGGAACTCTTCACCCGATGTTTCGGCGGTATCGATTGCTAATCCGCGTGCTGATAAACCATATACTTGATTAGGGCCAACAACTCTAAAATAAGAGGCCCCTTGAAACACCATTACCTCATCTTTGTATTCGTTTGTGTTAATTGGGTAATGTAAGCGAAAGCCTGCATGGCCTAGTTGTGTACCGGCTACGCTTTTTGCTATTTCGTCTTTTAAAGGGGCGGCCGTGCCATCGTATTGATAAAAATCAGTACTAAAAGGTAGGCGATTACGTTTTGAGTCGCCTTCTACGGTATTAATTGTTACCGGTGTTTTATATAAAAAACCAGGGTGAAAGAGTTGTAGCTCATACAGGCCTTCATCTTTCCACACCGATTTGTCCTGCTTAAATCGAATTGAGCGGTAATCTTGGTAATCAATGTTATTTAATGCTTCTAGCTCTATATTTTTTGGAGGTGCATATTCTTGTTCGGCTAGTTTTTTAGCGCGGGCGCTTATTACTCCAAATAGGCTTTCTTGCGGAATTGCTGCATCAACACTTGCTGCTATTGCCTGCGTGCTATAGCCCCAGCCAGAAAAAATAAAAAGTAGACCCAATAATGGCGTTGCTTTTTTCTGCCAAGTAGGAGGTGTTTGGGTTAATTGTTTCATTTCCATTCCTTTATAAAAACACGACTTATTTTTACGCTTAGGGTTTGTTACTTAACTACTACACAAGGGTGACGAACTTATAGTGCAACTTTTAATCCGTAAATAAAGTGTTTACATTTCAACAGGTAAATTTATTAAAAAGGGTTTTAACTACGGCTTATGTGTAAAAAATACTCATTTAATGTATTTGTTGCGCGGCTAATTCTATTAATAGTTAATAAACGGTATGGAAGATATTAAGGGTTGTTTACTGAAGCTTGTCTGAATTACATTTTTATAAGCATAAAAAAAGCCGCAAAAATGCGGCTTTAAAACAAATCACTCGTTATTTTTTCTTAAATCTGCGCACTAATGAAAGTGGCGCTAATAAAAGAGATAACCAAAGCAATGAGCCTGAGTCGTTATCGTCATCACCCCGTAGGTTGTTTACTCTTACTACAACCGTTTGTGCTTCAGATACGTTACCTACACTATCCTCTGCTTGTACTGTAAGGGTAATACGATTTTCAAACTCGTAATCTACTTCGCTTGCAACAATTAACTGACCTTGCTCGTTAATTGATACAGAATCGTTACCTGATACGATAAATTTAACCACAGGTGATACATCAGCGTTAGGGTCACTAAAATCAAGTGTACCAATCACAGTGCCTACAGCGCTGTTTTCATCTACTGTGAATATTTGATCAGGTGCAATTACCGGTGTTTGCTCTTCAGGGGTAAGTACTACTTCAGATTTAATATCAACAATCACAGGGTCGTGATCAGATGCACGGTATGGCCCTTCTGCGTATAGCGTAGATTGATGACCTTCGCTCTTAAACTCTAGGTTGTAATCAAGCACGATAGGCTCATCAGCATTGATATGCCAATCATTTGCTGCAACAACTTTGCTTAGTAAAGACTCGGTTGCTAAAGCATGGTCAAGGCTACCTGCACGACCAGAGAAGCTATAAGAGTAGCTTAGTGTATCGCCATCAAGCTCTGCGACTACGTTTTTATAGCCTTTTTCATCAAACTTACGGATTGGATCTTCCATTGCATAAGCGTTCATATCACCAACAAGAATGATATCTTCGTCATCTACGCCAGTAGGTTTGTTGTCTAACCAATCAGTAAACGCATCAGCAGCTTCGGTACGAATTTCATTCCAACAGCCTTGGCCATCACCTAGGTCGTCGTTGTTATCATCACCACAGCTCCCTTTAGATTTAAGGTGGGCTACAGAAACAGTAAATACTTCATCTGTTGAAAGTGACTTAAAGCTTTGTGCAATTGGTGCACGGTTGCTGTAATCAAACGGGTAATCAGTAGTAATAGCGGCTGTGCCTACTTCTTCTACTTTATCTGCGCGGTAAATAAGGGCTGTGGTGATTTCGTCGGTACCAATTTGGGCTACGTTAAAATCTACAAACGCGTAGTTGTTAGCGCTGTCAGCATCGTTTAATGCATTTACTAAACTTGCTATAGCACTGAACTCACCAAAGCCATCATTTTCAATTTCCATTAAGCCAACAACATCAGCTTGCATTGCACTAATAGCGCTTACAAGTTTTGCTTCTTGACGTACAAACTCTTCTTCTGAGTCTGCACCACGGCTAGTAGGGAAACCACCGCCTTGGCCATCACCGTTAAAGTAGTTGAGTACGTTAAAGCTGGCGATTCGTAAATCGGCTTCTTCACTTTGCTCAGGCGCATCTTCACGCGCATTAGTCGCTATAAACTGTGGTGTAACTGTTGGGTGAATGCGATACGTGCTAAAGCTGTATGTAACTACCCCTGTTACCGCATTTACAGTATCGCCGGTACGTAGAGTATTTTCTGCCGATAGGCCTGGCGCTGGGTAAGCCGTTGGATCTGAGTTTTGAGCTGTAGAGCCATCATCTAATAAGATTTTTTTAGTCAAGTTAGCCGCTTCAACAGCATTGGCTGCATCACCTGGCAATGCAACTTGAGTGCCTTGGTATAAACGCTCAGTGGCTAGTTCTACTTCGCCATAGCGACCTAAGCCGTAGTTGTTAGTAACTACAAGTGTTTGATCTAGGCTTACTAGCATACCTTCATAAGCTTCTAGGTCAGCTTGGCTCTCTAAAGGTAAACTTATTGAGATTGCAGAGGCCACTTCGTCAGTACCACATACAGCAATTTGTGTTACATCTGCTAGTTGTGTTGAATTATAGTATTCATCAACTGTGCCCTGTACGCGCACGTGGTCACCTACATTTACATCGGTATCAGTAAAGTAAACAAACAAACCTTCAGAGGTCATTGGATCGTTATCTACATCTGCAGCAAGCGAGGTCACAAAGAAACCATCTAAGCCATCTTCACCTTGAAAATCGGCAGTGACAATACCTTCAATTTCAACAAGGGTATCTACTAACGGGCTTGCTTCACCAGAACCTTGCACAGCGCTAATTAGCGTTTTATCTGCGCCACATACAAGCGGTTCTAATGGTTCTGGCTCAGGGTCTGGCGCAGGAGCTGTACCACCATCGCCAGCATGCGAGCCTAAGCCGTCAAAGGTGTCACTATCAAACTGTTCCCATTCATCGCTAGGATTAAAAGTTGCAGTTGAGTCAGTTCGACCCGTTGTGATGCTATTTTTTCTTCGTAAGGTTTTATTTTGAGTTTGTACGGTATCATCAGACCAAAAAGAGCCAGGATCAACACCCACTTGGCCAAAGCTATCAACTACCACACCATCTTTAGTTAAAACAAGGGCATCGTCACCATTGTAGTAAGTTACTGTGCTGGTTATGTCTGCAATATCAAGAATGGCAGCGTCTGCACCGGAGTTTGAAATTATATAGGTGGTATTGGCAGCCAATGTGCCTGATAAATCAATTGAGTTACCTACCGAACTACTACCATTTGAATAAAGTCCTAAAGTATAACCTTCAAGAGAAAGCTCGGTATCAGCATTGTTATAAAGCTCAATCGCTTTATTGTTGCTGCTGCCTTCGATGTATTCAGAAATGATTAGATCGGCGGAGGCTGGTGCACTGAGGCTTGCTAATACAAGCGCCAGTGGCGTTATTTTCGTTTTTAACATTTTTTATTATTCCCGTGTATTTAAATCCCAAAATGGGACACCAGTTTAGGCAATCTAAATGACAAAAAGAATACAAAAATGTTAATGATTGTAAAAAATTAAGGCGGCGTACCGCCTTTGATAACATGTTTACTTATTTTGCAGCCATTGCGCGGCCTGCTTGGCAAAATACGTTAAAATACCATCCGCTCCGGCGCGTTTAAATGCCAGTAAAGATTCCATAATTGTGGCCTCTTCACTCAACCAGCCGTTATCGATTGCCGCTTTGTGCATTGCATATTCGCCACTGACCTGATATGCGAAAGTAGGTACACCAAATTCATCTTTAACACGACGAACAATATCAAGGTACGGCATACCCGGTTTCACCATCACCATGTCGGCGCCTTCTTGTAAATCAAGTGCCACTTCACGAATTGCCTCATCAGAGTTGGCGGGATCCATTTGATACGTTTTTTTGTCGGCCCCTTTCAAGTTACCTGCAGAGCCAACAGCGTCTCTAAACGGCCCATAATAGCTAGAGGCATATTTGGCTGAGTAAGCCATTATGCGTGTGTGAATATGTCCATCTGCTTCAAGTGCTTCGCGAATAGCACCAATACGGCCATCCATCATGTCAGAGGGTGCAACCACATCTGCGCCTGCCTCGGCGTGAGAAAGCGCCTGCTTAACAAGAATTTCAGTGGTTATGTCATTAATTACATAACCTTCATCATCAATAATGCCGTCTTGGCCATGAGTAGTGAATGGGTCAAGGGCTACATCGGTAATAACCCCAAGCTCAGGAAAAGCTTCTTTTAAAGCACGAACAGTGCGTTGTGCTAAGCCATCTTCATTGTACGCTTCTTCGGCCATCAAAGACTTTTTGTCAGCAGGGGTTACCGGAAAAATAGCGACGGCAGGTACACCTAAATCTACAAGCTCTTTAGCTTCTTCAAGCAATAAATCAATTGATAAACGCTCAATTCCTGGCATTGATTCAATTGCTTCGCGGCGGTTTTTACCTTCAAGTACAAATACCGGAAAAATTAAATCGTTTACCGATAGTTGGTTTTCGGCCATTAAACGGCGAGAAAAATCACTGCGGCGCATTCTACGCATGCGGGTATATGGGAAAAGGTCGAGTCCTGATTGGGCCATGTTACTAAGCTCCTACTGTGGGATTGGAAAACTAATTACTTGATTTCGGCCATGTTGTTTAGCGAAATAGAGCGCTTTATCTGCGTCGTCTGTAAATAGCTCAGGGTTACTAATATTGTTTACTACAGCGCTGTTTACGCCAGCACTAATGGTTACTTTTACGGATGTTCCGGCTACATTTACGGTATTACTCTCTACGGCTTGGCGAATTTTTTCAGCAATATCAACAGCCCCCTCTTTTGGGGTGTTAGGTAGTAAAACAACAAACTCTTCGCCGCCGTAGCGAGCCACTTCATCCAACGGGCGTTTTAAGTGCTGTTTTATAATGTCGGCTACAGCGCGTATTACTTGGTCGCCGGTTAAGTGCCCGTAGTTATCATTTACGCGTTTAAACCGGTCTATATCGAGCATAATCATACTCAAAGGCGTTTGTTCACGCCGAGAGCGACGCAGTTCCATCACTAATTTTTTATCAAAAAAGCGACGATTTTTAACGCCGCTCAGCGCGTCTTCCATATTAAGTAGCTCAAGCTCGCGGTTTTTATCCTCTAGTTCGCGCAAAGTGACTTGTAACTCAAAGGTGCGCTCATCAACTAACGACTCTAATTCTTTTTGTGTTTGGGCTTGCAGCGCGAGTCGCTCATTTAATAGTGTATCTTGGGCTGCATTTTCAGCAATCAAGGTTTGTTGAGCAATAACTTGTTCATCACGCTCTAAAATAAAGCGCTTCATAACGCCATAACATAGGCAAAATGTACTACCAAAAAAACATATAAAAACAAAAGCTAAGCTACTTCTACCTAAAGGATATAAGCCAAATACAGCAATAATAAGGTACACCATAACAAGTAAAAATAGCATAAGTGCAATTAGCAGTGCTTGAATTGGTTTTGAAGGCGCATTTTGCTGGCAGATGTAGGCGCTTACCAAGCAATAAATAATAACAATCGGGCTCGCCAGTAAGCTAAATGGGGTAAACACTGTGCTAGGTAAAGCCCACATAAACAGCAGGCTAATTGCGTAAATATTAGCAACAATGGTTTGCCATTTTAGTAGTTTAGAGGCTTTAGGTTGGCACAGTTGTTTTTGTAGCGGAACAAAAGCAAGCGTAGTGAGCATTAGTAAAACAGGTATCATTACTTGCTGTAATGAAGGCGAATTTGGATGAAAATAACGAGCGCCAAAACCGCATAAATAAGCCAGTAGCACACCTAAGGTCAGCGTAATAATGCCTGCATAAGCAAAATACAACTTGCGCGAAAACCCATACAAAACCAAGCAACTTATGGCCAATGAAAATAAAAAACCAATGAGTAAGCCATAAATTAAATTAAGTTTACCTTTATGCGCTAGGTAGGCATCTGGTTGCCATAAAGTCAGCGGGATGCGTAGCCCAGCACTGTTGTTAACCTTCATTATTACGGTGCTAATACTATTTGCCGGCAGCCTCAAGGTTGCTAATAAAGATTCACTTTTTATTAGCCGTGATGAGAGCTTAAAGTTATCGCCAGTTTGCATGTGTGAGAGCAGTGCTGAATTATAAAAATGAAAAATCTGCGCTTCATTTAACAGCGGGTTATCGAGCGATAAAATAGGGCTTATATTGTTATTTAAGGTATTTTTAACTGTAAACTTGACCCATACAGGGCGTTGTTCAAACCCTAAATTTAATGGCTTATCACTTACTGTTTGCCAGTCGCTAACCTCATGGTAGGCATTGTTTGCTGTGGTGGGCGTAAACGAATAGCTCAGGGTGTCTATTTTTATTGATTTAAAATTTTCAGAAATTACGGGGTTTGCAACACTGCAAAATGAACAAAGGAGCATAAATAGGCTAAATAGCGCCTTTGGGCTTGTCATTAGCGACCTGCTATATCAAATAAGCTATAAAAGTTAGCCGTACTATGGGCGGCAATAGTACTTGGTTCAACGTTATAAAGCTTAGCGAGTGTTTCACACACATAGCTAAGATAGGCGGGCTCATTTTTACGTGATTTTGGTTTAGGGGTTATTGTGCGTGGAATTAAAAAAGGCGCATCGGTTTCTATTAATAACCGCTCAAGCGGGATACTTGGCACCAATTGTTGCAATGCTTTACCGCGGCGCTCGTCACACACCCACCCAGTAATGCCAATATAAAGGCCTAATTCTAAATAGTCTTTGAGTGCTTGGGCATTGCCTGTAAAGCAATGCAGCACGCCACGTACGTTATAGTTAGCCAAAATATTTAGCATATCTTCGCTTGCGTCACGTTCGTGTAAATAAACAGGTAGGTTTAGTTTTTCGGCTAACGCTAACTGGCGTTTTAATACGCTGCGCTGAATATCGCGAGGAGAAAAATCGCGATTATAATCAAGCCCACACTCACCAATGGCCACAACGCAATCGTTACTAGCAAGCTGCGTTAAAGTGGTTTCAAGTTCATCGGTGGCGTCTTTAGCGTCATGTGGATGCACGCCAGCAGTAGAAAACTGATTATATTGTTTTGCTAATGCAAGCGATTGTTCGCTACTAGGCACATCGCAGCCGATCAGTAACATAGCTTGCACGCCCGCGGCATTTGCGCGGGCAATAATGGCCTGATGCTCACCTTCAAACTGGTGATTGGTTAAATTAACGCCGGCATCAACTAACGTGTAGGTCATTACTGAGTGCGCTTCACACGGATTGAGCGGTTTTGACCATCTTTACGAAGTAAAAAAGAATTAAATACACCGCGGCTAATAACCACTGTGTCTGACTCTTTTAATTTAAGACTGTCAGAGCCAATTTGACGCCATTGCTGATCGTTATCAAGGGTAATAATGAGCTCGCCATAAGGGGCTTTTCTAACTGATGATACTAATGCTGTGATATTTTCGTCTTTATCTTTAGTGATCTCTTTATGCTCAAGGCCAAAATCATCTGCTTTAGCAGCAGGCGCTGCTTTAGAAACAGCTGCAACAGGTGCACTTACGTTTGGCGATACATTGGTTACGGCTTTTGGTGGGGTAAGGGTTTTTTTCTCACTAGGTTTAGTAAGCGGTTTACCTGCCACTGTGTTGTCATAACATAGTAAACGGTTAAAGTCGTTTTCAATAAAGCTACATGCTTGCAAAGCTTGCACGTTAATTTCTTGCGCTGCAAACGTCGGTGCGCTTAGTAAAACCAGTAGTGAGAGTAGTTGTTTTTTCATTTTATTCCTCAGATTCCTGTTGTTCTTTAGCGCTATAAAATTTCGCTAAAATTAACCCTAGCTCAAATAAAAGCAGCATAGGAAGTGCTAATAGTGTTTGTGATAACACATCGGGCGGTGTTAAAAACATCGCCACAACAAATACACCAACCACAATATAAGGGCGTTTTTGCTTTAAACTCTGCGTGGTTGTAGCGCCACTCCAACATAACAACATTATGGCTACGGGTATTTCAAACGCCACACCAAATGCAAAAAATAGCTTAAGTACAAATCCTAAATAGCTACTAATATCCGGTGCTAGGGTCATCATTTGCGGCCCTACACTAGTAAAAAAGCCTAATATAATAGGGAGCACTATAAAGTAGCAAAAAGCGATACCGCCATAAAAAAGCAAAATACTCGAGGCCAAAATTGGCATTAGCATGCGTTTTTCGTGTTGGTATAAGCCAGGTGCTATAAATCCCCAAATTTGATGCAATATCCACGGAATAGCGCCAAACAAGGCAACAAATAGCGTTAGTTTAAACGGTGCAAAAAACGGTGCCGTAACATCGGTAGCTATCATAGTGGCAGTGCTTGGTAAATGTGCGACTAAAGGGGCGGCTACAAACTCATATATATCATTGGCAAAATACACTAGGCCAATAAATATCACTAAAATACTAAAAAGTGATTTAATAAGCCGATCGCGCAGCTCAATTAAGTGAGCGACGAACCCTGATTTAGCTTGTTCAGACATTATTTTTTATACCACGTAATAAGTTGACCACAAATAGGGGAATTAATTTCACTTTTTTTCATCGAGTTGTTCGTTAGATGACGTGCTTGAAGTGTTTTTATAGCTATGAGTAACCGACTGCGCTGCTTTTTGCAGTTCATCAACCGATTGTTGTAGCTCAGGGCTTAAATCTTTAAGCTCTTGTTGCTCTGCTTTTTTTAGGTTTTCGTGAAGCTCGTGTATGCGTAGCTCTTCACTCACTTCTGCTTTAACTGAGTTGGCCATCGACTTAACGGTTTTTACCCAGCGCATTACGGTGCGAATGGCAACCGGTAACCGCTCAGGGCCAAGTACCACTAGGCCAACAATAAAAACAACAACGAGCTCCCACATTCCCATATTGCTTAAACCTTAGTATCGTCTTTGGTTTTTTCAGTGCTTTGTGTCTGTGTTGGCGCTGCTTTTTGAGACTCTTGGATTTGCTCAGCTTTTTCGCTTTCAGTCTCTTTAGTTTGGTCATCAGACATGGCTTTTTTAAACCCTTTTACTGCACCGCCTAAATCACCACCCATGCCGCGTAGTTTTTTAGTACCAAAAAGAAGTACGATAATCGCTAAAACAATCAATAATTGCCAAATACTAATGCCACCTAAACCCATGGTTATCTCCAACTGATAAATGCTTAAATGTTTATTTTAAGTACTAATTATACGCCCTGTGGCATAAATTGCACTTAGTTTATGTGTTACGCCACGCCACAATAAAGCTAATTGCAGACGCTGCTAATGTTACGCCTGCCGCTATGAGGTCGTGCTGCAGATAACACAGTGCCGATACAATCAGTGTAGCACTGCCAAATAGGCTAAGTACTAGCGCTTTGTGTGACACTTTACTTGGCTGAGAATGCTGCATTTGCGGACTATGTTTTAAATTTTGATAAATTAAATCAGGTAGTTCTGGCATTTTTTCAGCCCAAAATGGCAAGTTAGCATACATTTGTTTCATTACTGATAACGGTCCAACTTGTTGTTTTACCCAATCTTCTAAAAATGGCTTAGCGGTTTTCCACAAATCAAGCTGAGGATAAAGCTGACGCCCTAAGCCCTCAACGTATAATAACGTTTTTTGTAATAATACTAACTGCGGCTGTACTTGCATGTTAAAGCGGCGTGCGGTGTTAAATAAATTAACGAGTACATGACCAAACGATATCTCAGCTAGCGGCTTATTAAATATAGGTTCGCACACGGTACGAATTGCAAATTCAAACTCTTCTATGCTGGTATCGGGCGGAACCCAGCCCGAGTCAACATGTAGCTGAGCAACTTGGCGGTAGTCACGATTAAAAAAGGCGATAAAGTTTTCTGCGAGATAGCGTTTATCTTCTTTGTTTAATGTGCCAACAATGCCACAGTCGATACCAATATACATGGGGTTTTCAGGGTGCTCGCGAGAGACAAATATATTGCCAGGGTGCATATCAGCATGAAAAAAACTGTCTCTAAATACTTGGGTAAAAAACACTTCTACACCGCGCTCAGCGAGTAATTTCATATTGGTATTTTGCGCAATTAACGACTCAGTATCTGAGACCGGAATTCCGTAAATACGCTCCATAACCAAAACGTTACTGCGGCTATAATCGCTATAAACAGCCGGGATATATAACGAATCAGAGCCTTCAAAGTTACGCTTAAGTTGTATGCCATTTGCGCCTTCGCGCATTAAATCGAGCTCATCTAACAAGGTTTTTTTATACTCTTTGACCACCTCAACAGGACGTAACCTTTTTGCTTCGCTGTGTACATTGGCAAGTACTTTAGCGAGCTTTTCCATAAGTGCTAAGTCGGCATTAATTTGTGTTTTTATGTTTGGCCTAATCACTTTTATAACAACATCTTGGGTATTGTTATGGGCATCAACCAGCTTAGCAGTATGCACTTGTGCAATAGACGCTGAGGCCAATGGGGTTTGCGAAAACTCACTAAATAACTGGCTTATATCGCTAATTTCGAGCGCTTTTTCAATTATTTTTTGGGCAAGTTCGCCTTCAAAGGGCTCGACTTGGTCTTGCAAAAAAGCAAGCTCTAACGCAATGTCGTGAGGAAGTAAGTCTCGGCGGGTAGAAAGCATTTGGCCAAACTTAATCCACACAGGGCCAAGTTCTTGCAAGGCTAAGCGCAGTCGCAAGCCCGCTGGCTTGTTTTTGTGCTGGTTACGTAACCAAAACAAGCTACCACGCGCAATTTTAGCGTACCAAGGTATTTTTTGTTTTGGTATTAACTCATCTAATCCGTAGCTAAGTAATGTTTTAGTGATGTAATACAATCGAGCAGTCGACACAAAAAATCCTTAGCGGCTGTTGGTGTTAGAAGAGTTGATTAATGCATTTATGCGTTGTTCAATAGCGGCCACTTGCCCTTTTAACACTCGGTTTTGTTGTTTAAATTGTTCAAGCTCTAAAGGGTGAATAGTTACAGCGAGCTCATCTTGGCATAGGCTAGTTAATGTGGTGCTAATTTGCTGACGTGCTTTACGCTCTTTACTGCGTAAAGCGTTTAGCTGTATGTAAAGTTGTTGTGCGGGCGCATCGCCAATATAGTGCGATAGTTGCTCAGGCCAATCTATATCTAGCCCAGAAAATGCGGCGCTGTATGCCTGAGCGACGTTTAAGTCGCCTTGCAGGTCTAGCTTATCTTGACGAATGAGCTGTGTAAGCATGGCTGGGTCTTTAAGCGCCATAAGAGTATCTATATCTGCGCTGATCATACACTCTGCGCTATTTTCATCGCTGGCACTGTAAAGGTGTAATAGTTTACCATCAAAGGTTAATACTATTTGCTGCTGCCAATTGCGGATTTCGACCTTTAATGGTTTGTGCTTAACGGTACTGAGCTTATCTATTAAGGTGGCGTCGAGTTGCAGTACCTTATTAAGCACTCGCTCTATAAGCGAAAGTACAAAATTAGGTAACATAAAAAACTGCGAATCGGGTTTTGCTGCGACCACTTGCTCGCTTTTTTGCTCAAACGCCATAACTGCCTGCCTTAATATTTAAAACCGCGGTGCAGTGCAACAATACCACCGGTTAGGTTTTGATACGTTGTTTGTTCAAAGCCTGCTTCTTCCATCATTGCTTTTAAGGTTTCTTGGTCTGGGTGCATACGAATTGACTCAGCTAAGTATTGGTATGACTCGCTATCGTTCGCCACTACTTTACCCATAGTTGGTAATAGATTGAACGAGTAAAAATCGTACGCTTTACTTAAAATTTCATGCTCAGGCTTGGAAAACTCTAATACTAGTAAGCGTCCACCTGGCTTTAAAATACGGTACATAGAGCGCAGGGCTTTGTCTTTATCGGTTACATTACGTAGGCCAAAGGCAATCGTGATCACATCAAAGCTGTTATCTGGAAAAGGCAGCATTTCGGCATTCATTTGCACGTAGTCGATATTGCCGACTAAACCCAAGTTGTGCAGTTTTTCGCGGCCCACTTTTAACATTGATGAGTTAATGTCGCCTAAAACTACTTGGCCGGTGTCACCGACTAGCTGGCTAAATTTTGCTGTTAGGTCGCCAGTGCCGCCTGCTAAATCAAGGACGTGGTGGCCTTTGCGCACACCTGAGCTGGCTATAGTTTGACGTTTCCATAATCGATGTACACCAAAAGACATTAAATCGTTCATTACATCGTACTTTGCTGCAACCGAGTGAAATACGTCTGCAACCATTGAGGCTTTATCGTTTTCGGCTACGGTTTTATAGCCAAAATGCGTGGTCTTTTGCTCTGTTTCGTTCATGGTTAGTCTCTATCGTGGCAATAAAGACTAGTGTACTTGATTGTATACTGCAGGTGCAATTTGAATATGATTTATCAGGTAATTTAGCGTAAAACCTAGTGGCCAGCTGTAAAGCTACTTTGCCCCAGTGAGCGTGCTTTAAATGCCGCTTGCGAGGCTTTTTTAGCTAACTGGTTAAAGTCATCATTTTTGAGTTGCTGCGCTATGCCTAAAGATAAGTTAATGCCAGGCAGCTTAGTGCCGCTTTTTGAGCTAACAAAGCGAAGTTTTTCTACGCCATTACGCACTTTTTCAGCAATAACATTGGCGGTTTCGGGGTCTATATCTGGCAGTAATACAGTAAATTGGTCCTTTGCTGTGCGCCCAGGTAAACCACTTTGAAAAACATATTTTTTTACTTGTTTAGCCACTTTGTTCAAAATAACTTCGCCAATTATATCGCCGTAATTATCTACAAAATGATCTAAATTATCTATTTGAATAGCAATTGCACAAATTGATTTGTCTTGGTTGCTCCATAGTTGGGTTTGCTGCGTTAAATAATGACGTTTATACAGTCCCGTTTGTGAGTCAATAATGTGCTGCTTACGTAATTGCGCCAGCTGTTTTTGGGTTTTTTCGTGTAACTTTTTAGCTTTATGTAGCTCGTGTTTGAAGTGCTTGTGTTGCTCAAGTAACGTGGCTGATTGCGTGTTTAACGTATCGAGTGCTTGGCGGCTTTGCTCTATATTATTCTCATCAAGCGTGTGCATGCACTCACTTACTTGGCCGGCAAAGCTAACAATTTGTTTTTCGGTTGATTGCGCATTGCGCGACAGTGAATCAATAACCCCATTTACGTTATTAATCATTGCCACTTGCGTGGTATGCCCTTCGTTTAAAAACTCAAAGTAGAGCTGCTCAATCAAAATACTATCGATTTGGGCTTTATTAGTAATGGCCTCGTCTATGGCGTTATTTAGCTGAGGATTTACTTTACTAATATAGGTATAGGCAACGTGGTAATTTAACGGTGAGGGGGGCAGCGTATGACGTTCTAAAAACAGGCATACATTCGTCATTTTTTCTTGAGCTACAGCCATGGAATCATGGAACATCATTTTAACTACCAACTAAGTACGCATTAAATTACACATTAAAATAACTCTTCAATGAGGCGGCAATGCATCCAAGCTTTATTATTTTTTTACTACAATAATCGTTAAGCAGGCTATTTAAAAGTAAAAACCAGTATTAGTGAACTTAAATTTTTACTTTTGCTGCCTAATAGCTGATTTTATCATCAAAGAGCACGTAATTAGCTTAATTTAGGCGGGTTCAGCTTATTTTACCCGCTCCAATTAAGCGTGTGTTATTGAGATTAATCGCATTTATCTTGCTATTTACTCAGCCTACGATAGTTTTGTGAAATCTATTGTATGGTTAAGTAAAACTAAAATGAATTATTCCTTACCCCCGCGAATTTGCCGCACACTGCTTGTGCTATCACTTTTTGGCACGCTAAGCGCATGTACATTAACAAGCCCCAACGCAAACACACAATTTGAACAAGTGGCGCAAAGTATTGTTGATTACCGCAAACGTGTAAATCCCTACACACAGCCTAAAGGGGTTGATGGCTATTTATTACCTAATTTATCGGCTGAATTTTTAAAGCAGCAATATGAGGAAAAAACAGCATTATTAAGTCGTTTAGATGCAATTGATAGCGACCAGCTTTCAAGTGAAAACAGTATTAACCTCAGTATTATTCGTGCGCAAGTACAAAACAGTGTTGATGAATACGTATTTAATGCGCACTACATGCCGCTAACTTCTGAGTATGGGTTCCATTCTAGCTTGTCTTATATGATTAATAGTTCGCAGTACAAGCAACCGCAACAGTTAGAAACGTATTTAGCCCGCCTTGAACAAGTGCCGCGCTTTTTTGAGCAAAACATACACTGGATGAAAAAGGGGCTCGAAACGGGGCTTACTCAACCACAAGCGGTATTAGCTGGGTATGAAGATTCAATAAGTGCTTACATAGTGGATGATGTAACGCAGTCAGACTTTTACTCCCCGTTTAAAACGAACACGGCAGGGCTAAGTGAAAATGACTTTAAAGCGTTACAGCAAAAAGCTAAACGCATCATAAAAAACGATGTTATTGCCTCTTACAAAGCATATTTAACATTTTTTACTACGCAATATCAGCCAGGTGCACGCACTACGATTGGTATTTCGCAAACCCCTAATGGCAAGGCGTTTTATAAAAACCGCGCACAGTATTACACCACCACAAATATGAGCATTGATGAAATACATCAGCTGGGGTTATCTGAAGTGGCGCGTATCCGCAGTGAAATGCAGGAAATAATTAAAGAAGTAGGCTTTGAAGGCACGTTTGCCGATTTTATCCACTTTTTACGTACCGATCCGCAATTTTACGCCACCACTCCAGAGCAGCTATTAAAAGAAGCTGCTTATATAGCTAAAAAAATGGACGCGCAGCTGCCTAAGTTATTTCATACACTGCCACGTATGCCCTATGGCGTTGCACCTGTACCTGCAAATATAGCCCCTAAATATACAACCGGTCGCTATGTTGCCTCAAGCCGAAGCGATCAAGCAGGTTATTATTGGGTAAATACATATGCGCTAGATAAGCGCCCATTGTATGTATTAGAGGCGCTGACCTTACACGAAGCCGTACCGGGGCATCATTTACAAATATCGCTTAATGCAGAGCTTGAAAACTTACCAAGCTACCGACGTGATGCCTACCTTTCGGCTTTTGGTGAAGGGTGGGGGCTTTATTCTGAATACTTAGGTATAGAAGCAGGCTTTTACCAAGACCCATACAGCCGATTTGGCCGTTTAACCTATGAAATGTGGCGTGCAGCTCGTTTAGTGGTTGATACCGGTATGCACATGTACGGCTGGAGCCGAGAGCGCGCTATGAACTTTATGAGCGAAAACACAGCGCTTTCATTACATAATGTTAAAACCGAAACCGACCGCTATATTTCGTGGCCGGGGCAAGCTTTGTCGTACAAAATTGGCGAGCTGACTATCAAGCGTTTACGCACAGAGGCCGAGCAAGCGCTTGGGCCACGTTTTGATATTCGTGAGTTTCATCATCAAGTATTGCGTCATGGTTCTGTGCCGTTATCAGTGCTTGAAGAGCAAGTTCGTTTGTATATAAAAGCTGAGCTTGAAAACACGCAAAGCTAATTATCTAAAGGTATAAACCTTGAACAACGAAAGGTGTTGTGTCATTTTGACGCAACACCTTTTTTATTTTTAAAAACAGCCATCAAGGGGCCTTGGATGAGCGATTTTATTATTTTTAGTATTGATGTATTTGCGAGTATTTTTATTGTTGCATTAGGATTAATTGTACTTACCGTTATTGTTTTCTATTTTCGTGATATTACTCAAACAAAGCATGCAATTAGGCGAAATTACCCGGTTATTGGCCGCTTTAGGTACTTTTTTGAGCGCCAAGGCGAGTTTTTTAGGCAGTACTTTTTTGCCCTCGATAGAGAAGAAATGCCGTTTAACCGAGCAGAGCGCAGCTGGGTGTATCGTGCTGCAAAAGATGTCGATCGTACCGCTGCATTTGGCTCCACGCAAAGCTTAGAGGTAACAGGTACAGTGATGTTTATGAACTGTGCTTTTCCTACCTTAGATGAAGAGGCGTTGGACCCAAGTAATGTAACTTTAGGCCCTTATTGTAAAACGCCGTACACCACTAACTCCTTGTTTAATATATCGGGAATGAGCTTCGGCGCGCTCTCAAAACCGGCTGTTAGAGCGTTATCAAAAGGGGCAAAATTGGCCGGCTGCTGGATGAATACCGGCGAAGGCGGGTTAAGCCCTTATCACTTAGAGGGCGGAGCCGATTTGGTGTTTCAAATTGGTACGGCTAAATATGGTGTGCGCGACGAGCTTGGAAATTTAAGTATTGATAAACTTAAAGAAATTGCGGCGCATAAAAACGTAAAAATGTTTGAGCTTAAATTAAGCCAAGGCGCCAAACCAGGTAAAGGCGGTATGTTACCAGGTAAAAAGGTTAATGCTGAAATTGCTAAAATAAGGGGCATCCCTGAGGGTAAAGATTCAATTAGCCCAAATGGGCACCCAGAGATCAAAAAGCCAAGCGACATATTAGATATGATTGCCACAGTGCGAAACGCCACAGGCAAACCTACCGGCTTTAAAGCCGTTATTGGTGATTACACATGGCTAGAAACGCTATTTGCAGAAATAAACCACCGCGGGCTTGAATCAGCACCGGATTTTATCACTATTGATAGTGCCGATGGCGGTACGGGCGCAGCGCCACAACCCTTATTAGATTCGGTAGGTTTACCGCTGCGCGAAAGCTTACCGCTGGTTGTTAATATGCTTGAAAAACACGGCTTAACAGGGCGGGTTAAAGTCATTGTTTCGGGTAAGTTAATTGTACCCTCTAAGGTGGCATGGGCGCTTGCTTTGGGTGCCGATTTTGTTGTTTCTGCGCGTGGTCATATGTTTGCGTTAGGCTGTATACAGGCCATGCAATGTAATAAAGACACCTGCCCAACCGGTGTAACTACCCATAACGAGCGGCTACAGCGTGGTTTAAATGTTGCAGATAAAGCTCAGCGGGTTGCCAATTATAATAAATATATTCATTACGGCGCTGGCTTAATTGCCCACTCATGTGGTGTAACGAGTGCGCGGGAATTAAGGCGTAAACACGTGCGTATAGTGCAAGAAAGTGGGCTGTCGGAGCCGCTCGATAAAATTTACGAAAACTACCAATAACGGTATTAGTATAAAAAAGGCGCTTTAGCGCCTTTTTTAATTTAGTTGGCTTACTAATAAACTAAAAAAGGCATCTTTGTTGTCGCAGCTTTTGGCATTTAAAATAAGTTGCTCACCTAAGCTCAGCGTTTGTTTTTGTACTGCAAGGCGCGTATTTTCATCTTCAATGCTGTCAATATCTACCACATGCGCGAGCCCTATGGTGCGCCTAATTAGTTCTGTTCCACAATAGCCTATGGCGTCTTGTAATACGGTTTTCATAAAGTACTGTGGGTAGCCCTCGGTATTAAGGGTGCGATCTGTGCTTTGGTTGGCAATTAAAGCTAACCATTGTTGCTCAAATAAATTATAGCTTTCAACAATGCAGCTAAGTAAATGCGTTTGATAGTTTCGTCGTGCTACAAACTCTTCAATATGCCCTGCTTGTGCGCAGTAATTTAATAGTAAATTGCCAATAAAAGAGCCTATATCAAAGCCAACAGGGCCAAAAAAGCCAAACTCGGGGTCAATCACTTTAGTGGTATTGGTATCTACAAAAATACTGCCGCTGTGCATATCGCCGTGCAGCAATGTTTGCGGGTTAGATAAAAAATTAGCTTTTAATTTCGCAACTTCTAACTTAAGTGCCGTGTTATCACGCAAAGCGTGTACATGTGCAGTAAGTTGCTCGTCAAAGTGATTGCGTTCGTGATCTGTATACGGATCGCTAAAAAATAAATCTTCTGTAATTTGGCAAAGCTCAGGGTTAGTAAATTGCTGTACTAGGGCCTTTTTATGCTGGGCGGTTAGGTAAAAATCTGAATTATAAAACCCGGTATGGCTTAAATACGTAGCTACGTGCTCGGCTAACTTAGGAAATTGCTCCGCGTTATTTTGCGCGGTGCGCAATATTTTTAAGTGACCTAAATCTTCTAAAATAGTAAGTGCGTAAGCTTGGTTATAGTGCAGTACTTTAGCGGTGTTTTGTGGGCAAATAGCGCCATGGTTAAGTAACACTTGCGCCTCAATACGGGCTCTATCAAGCGTGAGCGGCCATGATTCACCTACACAACGAGCATAAGGCAGTGCTTGCTTTAAAATAATGCTGTTATGGTGCTCATCGCTAATTCTAAATACTAAATTAAGGTTACCGTCACCAAATTCGTAAGCAGTTAAGTGTGCGCCAGCATTAAAAAAATCATACTGCTTAGAGTCAATTAGCGAATTTACATATTCAATTGCGCGCTGCGCATCAAACGCGACATAGTTAGCCATAGTGAGTTCTCAAATAACCTTTTTGGGCATTCTATACCTTTAAATGTTTAGATGTCTACAAGTCTAACTTGAGAGTTATTCAAACTGATGTAAAATACCCTTACGCATTTTATTTAAGCAGCCTCACCATGCAAAACCTAATCGCAAGCAGTTTAAAATATGAAAACGGCATATTAAGTGTGCTTGACCAGTATTTACTTCCTCATCAGCAGGTATGGCACGAATGCCATAGTGTTGAGACGATGAAGGTGCTGATCATCAGTTTAAAAATTCGTGGCGCACCATTAATAGGCTTAGGTGCGAGTTTGCTGGTTGCTCATTTAGCGCAGCAGGGGACAACTCAAGCGGCGCTTGCAAAAGCAATTGATGAGCTTGAAGCCACAAGGCCAACCGCTGTTAATTTAATGCATTGTATGGCTACATTAAGAGAGGCCCTTAAAAGCGATGATTTTGTAGCAGCAGTGGTGTGCAGCGCAGAGCGTCTTTTTATTGAAGACATTGCCCTATGTGAGCGCATGGCAACGCGCGGAGCTGAGCTTATAAACAGCGGCGACAATATTTTAACCCATTGTAATACTGGCGCATTAGCGACTGCTGGTATTGGTACAGCATTAGGCGTTATTTACAAAGCGCAGCAACAACACGGCAATATACATGTGTGGGTTGATGAAACGCGGCCCTTGTTGCAAGGCGGGCGTTTAACCGCGTTCGAACTTGAGCGCTGGCAAGTACCGTATACGCTTATTTGCGATAATATGGCAGCAAGCTTAATGGCCGCAGGCAAGGTAGATAAAATAGTGGTAGGCGCCGATCGTATTGCTGCTAATGGCGACTTTGCTAATAAAGTGGGAACTTATAATTTAGCTGTATTGGCCCATTTTCATGATATTCCTTTTTATGTTGTCGCGCCTTTAACTACGCTTGATACACAAACAGCTCACGGTAGCGATATAGCAATAGAGCAGCGAAATAGCGCAGAGGTACGCGGCGTAAGTGGCAGTTTTGGTGAGGCGCTGTGGGCACCCACTAATGCCAATGTGTATAATCCCGCATTTGATGTAACACCTGCAAAACTAATAACAGCTTGGGTGTTAGATACCGGTGTTTACAATAAAAGTGATGTAGAGAGTGGCGCGTTAGTTAAAATTAACCAAGTAGAATACGGCTAAATTCAGATAAAAACTCAGATGTGTCATTAAGATAGTTGGGGTATGCTTTTTCTATTGACTTTAGGTCATTCCCTGCTACCAAAAGCACATTATTATGGGTTTGTTTCTCCTGCTCGGCATAGTGTGTTAGTGCTTCTTGTTTTTTATTAGCTGCATATAGAAACACTCGACCCATTTGAGTTTCTGTATTGTGAACTAATAAAGCAAAGCCTGTATCTTTGGATTTGTTTTTAATCTCATCAACCTGAAATGCGCGATTGAATGCATCAAGCTTTTGAAAGGCAGCTAGCTTTTTGTTTAGTGAAGCAAGTTCCTCGATATAGTTTTGAGATTCTTCTTTACTTAGACTATTTGATCCATCTTTAACCGCAAGAAATTCCCCCATGATAAAAAATAAACGTTTCCAGTCCGTGTCGGCTGCTTGGGGATTAGTTTTTAAGGTTTCTTTTTCTATGATATCAACTATTTCAACTGTGGTAGCCCATAAGTGCTGAAGTTTAGTGCGTAGCTGAACTTCAATTTGAAAGCCTTTATAATCATGAGACTCTAAATTGTTATAGCTTTTATAAACACGATGGATCCCCCTGTAGCCTGTTGATTTAGGCTTATTTATATAGTCATATGATTTAACACCATGTACTGTCCTACTTGAATCTAAGCTCTTATTTAATCGATATAAATGATCAAGGTTATCTAAAATAACCCTACAACCACCAATATCATGCATTCGTTTTAGGTTAATTGCATTTTCACTTTTTCCATCTAGCGATGTTCTTTGTAGCTTATCGATGATAGTAGGCAAGCGTTTCAAGCGTCTAACGATTGTTGCTGATTCAAGCAAATGAAGCTTTTTAACATGCTTCCAGACTAAGTTTTTAATTATTGTAAGTGGGTATAAATGCGCTGCCCGATAATTTTGAATAACTTCAGTAGCAAAATCAAAGTCACCTTCATTTTTACGAAAAATACGCCCAGCCTTTTCAACTTGCTTACGTGAGTAGGCCAGTTGTTGTTTAGACTTTTGATACTGTTCATTAACCATAAAGCACTCGTTATTAGTGTTACTACTAAAATAATATTACAGAGTTAAACGTTTTAAGTCATTAAGCAAGTTTAATGTGAATACTTAATTAGCTATTTGAATGCTGTTAAAAATTTAAAACCACCTCTTATTACGGGAGCAACGGAAACTGCTTCGCAATTTCAGACTCGGTGCTTTTTGCAACCCAGCCCTCGGTATTATTAAATAATCGAATGGCGGTAAATTCTGGGTCGCTCCCCATATCAAACCAATGTGGGGTAAGAGTTGGGACCGAAATTAAGTCACCTTGCTGGCATAATACTTGGTAAATTTTGGCATCAATATGCAGGCAAAATAACCCTTGGCCTTTTACAAAAAAACGAACTTCGTCTTCACTATGAGTGTGCTCAAATAAAAACTTTTCTCGCATTTGTGCCGCTGCAGGATTACCTTTTGCAAGTGAAATAACATCCACCGTTTGGTAGCCATTTTGCGCTTTTAAGCGTGCTATATCATTTTTATACGCTGCAATAATTTGCTCATTTGTGGTGTGCTCATTAATGGGTGCGGTTGCTTGCCATTGTTCAAAACGTACATTTACCTTTGCTAATTGCTGAGTAATTTCGCTTAAATCGCGGGTATTTACCAGCGCATTACTTGGATTGTTGTTAGCATAAATTGTTAATTGGCTCATGCAAATTGCTCCAATTTAACTGTGCTGAAGTCATGTACGTATGGGTGCGCGCTATGTGCTTGGCCATCACGTATTAAGTGCAAGGTTTTAAGCCCTGCGGCTTTGGCTGCATCAAGCTCATCTGCAACATCACTTAAAAACAAGATTTCGTTAGCACTAAAAGGGAGCTGGTTAACTATAGTGTTATAGGCTGCTTGCTCTTGCTTTGCGCCGACTTTGGTATCAAAAAAATCATTAAACAGGGGGCGAATATCGCCATAGTCACTGTATTTAAAGAGTAACTGCTGCGCCCTTACCGAGCCTGATGAATACACATAGAGTGCGGTACCTTGAGCGTGCTGAGCTTGTAAAAACTCAAACGCATCTGCGTATAGGTGGCCTTTAAAATCACCGTGCTCGTAGCCCGTTTGCCAAATTAGCCCTTGTATTTGCTTTAAAGGGGTAATTTTTTTATCTTCTTCAATCCACTTTAGTAACACGCTAATGACATTTTCTATATCGGCATCTGGCTCATTAATAATGGCTTTAACAGCCGCTATTTGCTCAGCGACATGGGGTTTATTTTCGTTTAAGCGCATAAACGTTGCTAGTTGTTTAGCTGCATACGGAAACAGCACCTCTTTTACAAATGAGATACGTGTTATGGTGCCTTCAATATCAGTTAAAATTGCTTTTATCATTATAGCTGTGCCCCAATACCTTCTATTTTTAACCGTTCCAGCTCGCAACTAAATAAAAATTCTAACCCTTCTAAATGGCGAAGTGCTTGCTTGTAATTACGCCCTACTACATAAACGCCATGCCCACGAATTAACACTGCATGCTCAATGGCTGTATGTAAGTGGTGATCGCTAAGCAGCAAGCTTAAGCGGTCTATGTCTTGGTCGTTTTCAAAAATAGGAATGCTGAGCGTATCTAAATGCGAGGTTACCCCACTGAGTGACTTTTGCATTTCGTAACCGCTTAAATTTAATGCATGGCTTTTAATTACACGCGATAGTACGGTGGCTGCTACTGAGTGAGTATGCAGCACCACGTTTGCGTGCGGAATAAGCTTATACATGCCTAGGTGCAGTTGCGTTTCGGCCGATGGGTTGCCAGCACCTTTAGTGCGATTACCTTGATGATCAAGCTCAATGAATGTGTGTGTACCGAGTTGACCTTTATCAAAGCCGCTAGCGGTAACCACATACCCTGTTGCGGTGCGCGCCGAAAAATTTCCGCCGGTGGCGGGAACCCACCCTTTTTGACTGATCCATTTTCCGGCTTCAATAAGTTGCGAAATAGCGGTATTGTTGTGCATACATTCCTCACCAATGAGTGTAATACCAATGCGTAATAATACTTAATGCATTTGAGGCGCTAAACCAAACGCGAGCTGCGTTTTTGCTACCTCAAAATAGCTCAGTTAATTAAGCAAATTGATATAAAGCTATTTAATTTTAGACGGCTATACTTCTGTTTTAAGCAATGATAGCATCGCTTTAAGCGCAAAACCATCATTAAGGGCCTGTCGTGTTTGAAAGTAAATTACCAAATTTAAGTGTTAGTATATTTAGCCAAATGAGTGGCTTGGCAAGTCAGCATTCGGCAATAAATTTATCGCAGGGTTTTCCTGAGTTTGATGCGCCAGAACTACTGAAAAACCAGCTAAATTTTTATGTTCAGCAAGGGGTTAATCAATACTCGCCATCCAGTGGTGTGCCCCGTTTACAGCAACAAATAGCAAATTTAGTTTCGCGTAAATACGCGGCTAATATTGATGCAGCTGAGCAAGTTACGGTAACGTCGGGCGCCACCGAAGCATTATTTGTGGCTATTCAAACTATAGTACGCCCCGATGATGAAGTCATTGTGTTTGACCCCGCTTATGACTCTTACCAGCCTGCCATTGAGCTTGCTGGCGGTAAAACAGTTCATATTGCATTGCATGCCCCCGATTATGCTATTGATTGGCAAACTGTTCGCAGTGCAGTGAGCAAAAACACGCGCGCTATAATTATTAATACGCCACACAATCCAAGCGGAAAAATACTTAAAAGCCATGATATAGACGCGCTTAAATCGTTAGTAAGCGACCACGATTTATATGTAATAAGTGATGAAGTTTACGAACATATTACCTTTGATGGCGATAAGCACTTAAGCATGCTTTGTGATGAGCAGCTACGTGAAAAAAGCTTTGTTATATCAAGCTTTGGCAAAACGTTTCACAGTACCGGCTGGAAAATGGGGTACTGTATTGCGCCTGCACCGCTCGCTACTGAATTTAGAAAAATACACCAGTACGTTACTTTTTCAAGTTTTACACCAGCACAACACGCATTGGCCGACATGCTTGAACAACAAGGCGAGCATGTCGATGAGCTGAGTAATTTTTATCAGCAAAAGCGCGACTTACTGACACAGCACTTAAGTGACAGCCGTTTTAATATTTTACCAAGCCAAGGTACGTACTTTTTATTGCTCGATTACAGTGAGGTGTCTGATCTTAATGATGTAGATTTTTGCCACTGGTTGGTAGAGCAAGCTGGGGTTGCTGCTATTCCTTTAAGTGTGTTTTATAAGCAACCTTCAAATGATAAAGTGATTCGACTGTGTTTTGCTAAAAACGATGAAACCTTAATAGAGGCCGCGCAAATATTATGTCAACTTTAACGCTTACACTCGTTCAAAGTGCGCTGCATTGGCTTGATAAAGACGCCAATTTAGCCATGTTTGATAAAAAATTAGCAGCGATGAGCGCTCAACCTGATTTAATTTTACTACCCGAAACCTTCGCCACAGGCTTTGCTATTAATCTTGATTGCGCAGAGCCCGAAAATGGCAAAGTGCTGAGCTGGCTAAAAACCCAAGCACATAAACATAAAGCCGTTATTGCAGGTTCGGTTTTGGTTGCTCAAGGCGATAAAAAAGCGAATCGCTTTTATTGGGTGACCCCAAGTGGTGAGGTAAATTATTACGATAAACGTCATTTATTTCGCTTAGGCAGTGAGGGCGATTACGTTGTCGCAGGGCAAGCGCGTAAAACGTTTGAAATTAACGGTTTTAAGTTACTGCCGCAAGTGTGTTACGACTTGCGCTTTCCGGTTTTTCAGCGCAACAATAATGATTACGATGTAATGATAAACGTTGCAAACTGGCCTGCAGTTCGTCGTCATATTTGGGATACGCTATTAATGGCGCGCGCTATGGAAAACCTATGTTATGTAGTAGCCGTTAACCGTGTTGGCGACGATGGCAATGGTGTTGCGCACAATGGCGGCACGGCTGTGTACGACTTTAAAGGCGATACACTCGCCAAAGCAAAAGACAATTCACAAGAGTTACTTACCGTAACACTTGAAAAAGCACCGCTTGATGATTTTAAAGCCTCGTTTCCTGCTTATTTAGATGCCGACGCGTTTACCTTAGTATAAATCGCTAAGCATTAGCGCCTAGCCAATAAAGTGCTAAAATAGCCGCTGATATGTTTATTGGCGGCTTTATGAATACAACCCTTATTACACCGGTAATTTTAGCCGGCGGCATTGGCACACGGTTATGGCCGCTTTCTCGCCAAGCTATGCCTAAGCAATTTTTACCTCTGCTTGATAGCAAACACTCACTATTACAAAGTACGTTAGCGCGTGTATCGGGCAAGGGGTTTGCAAAGCCAATACTTGTTTGTAACGAACAGCACCGCTTTATTGCTGCTGAGCAAAGTGCACAGGCCGCTCCTCATGCACTTTTGTTAGAGCCGCAGGGTAAAAATACCGCGCCGGCTATTGCGCTAGCAGCACACTACGCTTTACAGCAAGGCATAACAGGGCCAATACTGGTGATACCTGCCGATCATCATATATCCAACTTTACTGAGCTCACCCTTAAATTAAACGATGCAATTGAATTAGCCCAGCAAGGTATGTTGGTCACGTTTTCAATTACACCAACACAGCCCCACACTGGGTTTGGCTACATTAAGCAAGGTAGTAAAATAGTAGGCTCAAATTGCTATAAAGTGGCTGAATTTAAAGAGAAGCCAAGCTTGGCTACCGCTGAGCATTATTTAACTCAAGGCGGTTATAGCTGGAATAGCGGCATGTTTTTATTTACACCGCAAGCCTATTTAAATGAACTAGAACGCTTTGCCCCAAAAATTGCACACAGTGTAAGTGAGGCGGCTAATTTCTCTGACGATTTAGGGTTTACAAGGCCGGTAAGTGAGTCACTTAAAAACTGCCCAAGTGACTCTATCGATTACGCCATTTTAGAGCGCAGTAATAATGTAGCAGTGCTGCCTGTTGCTCTTAATTGGAGTGATGTAGGCAGCTTTAGTGCCTTGGCTAGCCTTATTAAAAAAGATGCACATGGCAATAATGAAAACGACAGCCATAGCGCGCAAAATAGTACTAATAATTTTGTTTTAAGCGAAGACGATCACAGCGTTGCTACCCTTGGGGTTAGCGACTTAGCTATTATTCATACCCACGATGCCACCCTCGTTGCCAATAAAAACAAGCTCGATGGTCTGCCTTTATTGCTCAAGCAATTAGCGATTAGCCAAAGCGATAAACTCAATCACCATCAGGTTGTGTATCGGCCATGGGGTAATTACCGCACTTTGGTTGAAGGTGGTGGTTTTAAAGTTAAAAAAATAACCGTAAACAGCGCTGCTAAACTTTCAACGCAGCGTCATCAGCATCGTGCAGAGCATTGGGTAGTGGTATCGGGTATTGCTGATGTTCGGATTGATGAGCAATTGCTAACTCTAAGCCACGACCAATCTTGCTACATTGCAGCAAAACAAATACACAGCTTAGCGAACAATCAAAAAGAGCCGCTAATTGTCATTGAAGTACAAACTGGCGCCGTACTAGATGAAAGTGACATAGAGCGTTTTGATGATAAGTATGGAAGAGAGTAAACAGCTTAATCTGCAATTGAAAAGCCCATTAACTCAACTGCCCGCGCACGTACTTTAAGTATTGTTCTAGGCTTCGCTGCCATAGCTCTAACGCCTCATCTAGCAGGTTGTTATGGGGTTTGTTATCAAGCAGGCGGCGCTCTATTTTTTTAAGCTCAATACCGTAACGGTTAAAGCCTAATTGCAGCGCGGTGCTTGCTTGGCGGTGCAATAATTTAATGCACTGCTCTGGTTGCTGGTCAATAAGTTCTTGGCATCGGGTTAGTTTAGTCCGTGCTGAGAGTACAAATTCATTGTAAATCGACGACACTTCATCCTCACTAAATGAGCTGGTTAGCGTTTCTGCTGCGGTTTCGTCGTATAAGGTGTCTACTAGCTCTACAGCTATATTTGCAGTTTGATTGGACTGTGAATCACTCAGTGCTTGGCGAAGCTTTTGCTGCTTAATTGGTTTGCCTACTATGTCTTTTATTCCCAGAGCTAAGTATTCTTTTACCTCATCAGGGCTTAAGCTTGCTGTAAAGGCCAGTACGGGCGTGCGCTGGTTTTTATGCTCCAACCGCTGCAAACGTTTTAATACTTCTTGGCCGGTAAAGTCTGGCAGGTTCATATCCAGTAAAATAACGTCAAAGTGATGCGTTTGCAGCAGTTCAATAGCGCTTTTTCCATCTTTGGCGAGCTTTATTTTATGCTCATCTTCGGCCATAAATTCAATGGCAATTTTTTGATTTAAGTCTAAATCTTCGACTAGCAGTACTTCAAGGCCGGTTAAGTAGTCTTTGTTTTGATGTCGCTGCTCTACCAAACTAAGCTCCCCTAGCGTAAAGGTGGTGGTAAAGCTAAATACGCTACCAGTGCCTAATTGACTGGTTATTTCTAAGCGGCTGCCTAGCTTTTCTAGTAAGCGGCTGGTGATGGCAAGCCCAAGGCCGGTGCCGCCTTTTTCTTTGCCGGCGCTACTTTGTACATAGGGTTCGGTTAAGTAGGCTATTTCGTCTTTTTCGATACCAGGGCCTGAGTCTTTAACGCTAATTTTTATGGTGTGCTCAAGCTGCCTGTCGCTTATTAAATCAACCTGAATTTTTACTATACCGTGGTCGGTAAACTTAATGGCGTTACCAACAAGGTTAATAATAATTTGCCTCAATTTTTGCTGATCGCAGTAGTAACAGGCTTGTTCAGGGATATTACATACCAGTTCAAATTTAAGTTGTTTTTGCTCCGCTAATGGGCTGAGCAATAAACATAAATTGTTTAACCAGGTTTTAAATTCAATGTCTTCTTCGTAAAGTGCTTCATCACTTTGATCTAGGCTTGCGTAGTCGAGCACTTTATCAACCAGTAAATTTAATGACTCGGCTGAATTAATGATGGCCTCACAATAGGCTTTATTGCGGGTGTCGGTACTTTGGTTCATAACCAATTGGGCGCTGCCTAATATGCCATTAAGGGGGGTGCGAATTTCATGGCTAATAGTTGATAAAAACAGGCCTCTAATTTCTAAATCTTTTTGGGCTTTGTCGGCCAGCTTGTTAAGGTTTTTTTCTCTGCGTTCATTACACAAAAGCGCCATACCGGCGGCATAAAACATAGGTGCAATAACGCCATTTAAAAACAGTAAGCTGCTAAACCATGGGCTTTGCAATAGCAGGGGTTGTTCAATATTAACCATAAATAGTGAGCGGCTAATAAAGCTCAGGCCAACTAAAGTTAATATTAAAATGTAAACAATGGTGCCATTTGGGTAGGTTTTTCGGGCATATTTAATAAATAAAAACAGCAAAAAAGTGGCTTCTGCAATGTGCTGTACATCCGAGACGTAAATACGCTCGCGTAAAGAAGGGTCAATAAAAGAATAATACCCCAACATTACGGCGCTAAACGCGGTAAAGGAGCACAGTAGCTTAAAGCCAATACCCCGATAATCTAAAAATTGGCATATAGCCAAGCTGTGCACAATTGATGCGCCAAACATCATACTGCTGGCAATACTAATCACAATAAGGTTGTGCGTTTTGCCAATAAGCGTAAAGCCAATTACTGCGCCTAGTAATAAAACCGGGTAAAAAATATAAAGCAGAGTACCTGGGGTACTTTTGTTGGTACGCCATGTTAAAAAGTTAAGAAGGGTCATTACAATAATAACGGCAATGCTGGCAAAAAAGAGGGTAAATGAGTCGAGCATAGAGGTTCCAGCAATGGGTACTTTAAATAGAGTAATAAAAAGCGATTAATTTAACAAGCATGCAGCATAAACAAAAACAGGCACCATAAGTGCCTGTTTTTAAATTACGAAATTGATTAACGAATTTCGTCTGGAATGTTTTGTTGAGCCCAAGATAGTAGCTCAATACGGTTACGACATTTAGTTTTTCTAAATGCGCTGTATAAATGTGTTTTAACTGTGTGCGGGCTGATGCTTAAATCTTCAGCAATTTCTTTGTTTTTAGAACCCTTACTCATTAACGAGATTATTGCCTTTTCTCGTTTAGTGAGTTTAATTGGCTCTATGTCGCCTTCGGTCAGCTTGTGTAGTGCGTCTTTATTAAACTGCAGCATGCGGTTTAATGCATTACACATAATGTCACGTCTGTACCAAAGCTGATCCTCTAAAAGTAAGCGAATACCTTTCATTAATACATCAGCGTTATCTGTCGTATAAAACACGCCACGAATACCGCTCAACAGCGCGCGGTTAGCGAGCTCTGGGTTTTCGTCTAGGTTAAATAATACGATATCGCACTTGGTGCGCAGGTTAACTAGCTGTTCTTTTAGTTTACCCCATGCATCGTTACTTGATGTTTCAATGAACAGTAATCGAGTCCCTTCTGGTACATCTAAAATATTTGTACCCGTGGTTACGTCAAGGCCTTGCGTTTTTAACAAAGGTTCTAAAACGTTAATGCCAATGGTGTTAATTGGCTCTTGATCTAATAACAAAAAGGCTGAACTGCTCATGTTTTTATACTCTTTTTATAAAGCTGACTAGTTAAGTTTATCACGACTTCCACACCTTTTGTATTAGAAAGTCGGGTTTCGCCTTGTGAACAAGTACGATTTTACGATTATTTAAACATAAAATGTTGCAAATAAGTAATTATTTTTCACTTTATATACATGATAAACCATAACATTTGTAACTAGCTAAACACTAATAATTCCAGTGAATTTTTATTATTAAATTTTTAATTTTTTAGCTTCTTGATACGGAGGCCAGCCCATTTCTTTGCCTGCAAGCATATGTAAATGTATGTGATACACGGTTTGCCCGCCGTGTTTATTGCAGTTCATTACTACTCTGTAGCCATCGTCACTAAAGTTAAATTGCTTGGCTAATTTAGCAGCAACCTCGTATAAATTTCCAACTAAATGTGAGTTTTCGCTATTAATATCATTGATAGTGGCAATTGCTTTTTTTGGAATAATTAACACATGAAAAGGGGCTTGCGGGTTTATATCTTTAAATGCAAGGGTGGTGTCGTCTTCGTAAATAATGTCGGCGGGAATTTCGCGGTTAATAATTTTTGTAAATATTGTTTCTGTGCTCATAATCGTTTCAGTGTAAGGGTTGAATTTAAAGTCACTAATGACAAATTTTGTTTGCAGTGTCAAACTCAAAACAAATAAAGGAGTTTTTATGCGTAAACCAATGTTAATAACTGCAGCTGCGGCACTATTGATGAGTATGTCAGTAAGTGCCGGAAATATTCACTTTCCTGAAGAGTTAGTGCCTTTACAAGTCGGCGAAAGAGTGATTGAAAGCTCTCTATTTAGCCGCGTTGACGACATTGAACTTGCCCCTGGGTCTTATCGATTAAAATTAAAATACACCGATTTATACGAGCTAGGCTTTGACGACCATGAGGTAATAGAGTCTGAACCGTTTTGGGTAGATATTACTATTGACGATAACAAAGACTACGACATGGTGTTTAATCGTGCCGATAACGCGGTATCAGCGAAAATATTTGCTGAGGCACCACAGGTAAGTTTAAAAGCAAAGGGCGCGTCTGTGGCACAGCCGCTTAGTGTTATTTCAAATACACAGCTTGCAAGTCAAAAGCCTGCTTTACAAAATACGGTGCCAGCGGGTCCAACGCGTCCAAGCCAACCTATAAAGCCTATTGCGCCTATTAATGGCAAAGGCATGCCAAGTGCACCGCAAATGCTAGAATTTTGGTGGCAGCAAGCCACGATTGCTGAGCGAAAGGCCTTTTTAGAAAAGGTAACGAACCAAGGCGCTGAATAATAAACTTATCTCAGCTACTAATTTTAAGCGCTAACTGCGCTGAGCTTAGTTACAGTTTTTAGTTTGAGAAAATTACAGTATTAAAAAAGGCCGATAAATCGGCCTTTTTTAATGGTTTTGCTGTCTTGTCCTGAAATGTGTTTACACATTTAGGACTTATTTTATGAAAACCACTAAAACTAAAGACGTTAAGCGTACTCAGCGAGATTATACATTAGGCTTTAAATTATCTATTGTTGAGCAAGTA